>JANOJI010000594.1:0-6979 GCA_031408175.1 Ilumatobacteraceae bacterium | reverse complement strand
CCACGACCGCCGCCATCCTCGTCGCGATCGCGGGGCGGGCGACCAGCGCGGGTCTGCGAGACGCGCTTGGTGTACGGCAGCAGGGCCATCTCCCGAGCGTTCTTGACCGCGTTGGCGATGTCGCGCTGTTGCTGCACCGTGTTTCCCGTGACCCGACGGTTGCGGATCTTGGAGCGGTCGCTGACGAAGCGGTTCAACAAGTTGACGTCCTTGTAGTCGACGAACTCGACCTTGTCGGTCACGAGCACGCTCGTCTTCTTCTTAAACTTCTTCCTGATTTCCTTGGGGGCTCTGGCCCGATTCTTCTTGCTGGTCATCGCTGAGTCTTTCTCGAAACAATCATCACGGGGTTAGAACGGCTCTTCATCGCCGTAGACAGGATCGGCGGGGCGACCACCGGTCGCCGCTGCCGCAGCGGGGCGGGCACCACCGGAGGGGGTGCCGTCGGGCCCGGCGCGCTGCGTGCGCTCGACCTCCGCACGGGCCCAACGCAAGCTCGGCCCGAGTTCGTCGGCAACGATCTCGACCACGTTGCGCTTCTCGCCTTCCTTGGTCTCGTACTCGCGCTGCTCGAGGCGGCCGGTGACCATGATGCGGGTTCCCTTCGTCAGCGACGCCGCAGCGTTCTCGCCGAGTTGGTCCCAGGCGGTGACGTTGAAGAACGACACCTTCTCTTGCCATTCGCCGTTGACCTGGTAGCGACGGTTGACGGCCACACCAAAACTGGCGACGCCTTTCCCCCCGGCAGTGAACCGCAGTTCGGGATCGCGGGTGAGATTCCCGACGATGGTGACATTGCTATCGGCCATGACAGCCTCCTTGGATCGACGCGCGGCGAATCAGGCCGCTGGCTCCGACAAGCCGCGGCGAGCTGCCTCGGTATCGGGAAGACGGATGAGCTTGTGGCGGACGATGTCGTCTGCGATGCGGAACGAGCGCTCGAGCTCGTCGAGGGCGCCGCCGGGGGCAACGAGCTGGTACACGACGTAGTAGCCGTATTCCTTCTTGTTGATCGGGTAGGCGTACTGCCTGCGGCCCCACCAGTCGGGCTTGCCGTGAATCGTGCCGCCGGCTTTGGCGATGGAGTCGGTGATCGACTTCACCCTCGCCTGGGCAGCGGTGTCTTCGATGTCACCATCGATGATGACCATGAGTTCGTAAGCACGCGTCATGCGTGTGCAACCTCCCTTCGGACCCGGGCCTTACCCGGGGCCCCGGTGTGGGGCAGGGCCAATATGACCTTGCGAGTGTAGCGGCGAAAGATGATGTCCACGCTGAGCAGCATGACAGAGGGGTGTGACAGAGAGGCCGACGCGCCGTCGGGGACGCCCTCGGAGCGACAGCGGCGACCTCGCCCACCAGCTCGGGACGGGTGAACTGGTGGGCGTGGCGCCACACTCGCCAACCCACAAGGGTCAGCTGGTGGTTGTGTACACGGTGGCTCGTCCACGGATGGGCCGTCGTGAGGTTTTGCTCCACCGGGCCGTATGCGGTCCGGTGATCACACTTTAGGACTACGTTCACCCTGTGGACGTGCATACCTGGATTGCCAACGACCTGCAGAGCGTGCGGAGCAAGCTGAGCGACTCCGTACTGAGCGTGGTTCCAACGCGACGCTGGGTCGAACAAGTCGACGACGGAGGGTCGTCGATCGCCCACTTGCTGCTGCACATCGCCCGGCATCACGACCTCGCCGTGACCACAGCGATTCGCAATCATCCACCCCTGTTCGCGGCCCACCGGGAGGCGCTGGGCCTTGCCGGAACGGCATCGTCGGCCGGCCTGCCCGAGCGTGAGGACCCCGCATTGAGCGACGCGATTCGCCTCGAGCCGCTACTGGCGTATTTCGACGCCGTCTTTGTCGCGACCGTTTTGTGGCTCGACAAGATCGGCACGATGGCCCTCGACACGATCCCCGACACGACCCGACGACTCGCCGCAAAGGCGTCGCTCTCCGACGACGAAGTCCCCTGGCTCCATCGCATGTGGGTCGACAAGCCGGTGTGGTGGTTGCTGCAGTGGCCGGTCATCGGGCACGGGCATGCCCACGTGGGTGAAGCAATATCGGTTCGCAACCGGATGGGCCTCAGCCCGTTCTAGCGATACCCCCGCCGATCGGCAGCACTCGCAGCAGGTGGTGCCAACGGCATTCCGCGCAGGCCTCCACGACGTACGCGGTCAACGGATCGGTGCGCGTGTTGAGCTTGGCCAACTCTGCCGCCGTCGACACACAGCGGCCGTGTGATGGCAGGCGCGAGCCGAACACGTACGTCACCAAGAAGAGTTGCTCGACGCGGCAGATCGGGCACGGCATCGACGCAGGCGTACCGACGTTGCGGGCAGCGCGGATGAGCTCGGGATGCGCGTCGCACACCTGGTCTTGGCGGAGTCGGCCGCGGTGGTACTCGTTGATCAGATGACGCCGCGCCAATCGATGGTCGATGACCGCTCGCGCCCCGCGCAATGAGTCGATCCCAAAAGCCATTCCCGGAAGGCTAGCGAGTTGCGCATCCGCCAACGTCGCAACCTGAGGGGGCACACTGTTGGGTTATGAACATCTGGTACGGCGACAACGTCGCCGACGACAGCGAGCTGCGGTTGTGCGGCGACATCGTGGGCACGCGTGTTCTCGAACTGGGCATCGCATCGACGTCCAACGCCATCACCATGGCCGCTGCCGGGGCAAAGGCCATCGCCATTGATCCTTCTGCCGACAAGATCGCTCGGCTTCGCGCCGCGGCCGACGCAGCCGAGGTCAAGGTCGAATGCCACCACGGCGAGTTGGCTGATCTCGGCCTGGCCACCAGCGGGTCGATCGACCTGGTCATCGCGGCCCACACGCTCGCCAACATCGACGACCTGCCGCGCCTGCTGCGCCAAGTCCACCGGGTGTTGAAGTCGAGCGCGCCATTCGTGGTGGCAATGCGCCATCCCGTGGCGGCCATGTTCGACGGCGACGACCCGACCGCGCGACGGGCGTACGGTTCGGATGGAGTCAGCTTCGGTGAGCTGTACATGGCGTTCGAGCGCACGAACTTCCATTTCGACACCGTGTACGAGTTGAACACCCGTCATGTGCGCGACGCCGTGGCGCCGTCGGTCCTGGTACTCCGAGCACGCAAACAGGGCAACTGAACGCGGCCGCGCCCGCTCAGACCAGTGCGTACTCTGATTCCACCAGCTCTGCCGGTCGCGGCCGGCCGAACACGTAGCCCTGACCATGATCGCAGCTGATCTCGCGCAGTCGAGCCAGCTGAAGCGGAGTCTCCACCCCTTCGGCCACGACCAGCAGCCCGAGCGAGTGGCCGAGCTTGACGACAGCCTCGACAATGGTGGTGTCTTCGGGGTCGATGCCCAAGCCGCTGACGAACGAGCGATCGACCTTGATCGCCTCGACCGGGAACCGCTTGAGATACGTCAGCGACGAGTACCCCGTGCCAAAGTCGTCGACCGCGAGATGCAGGCCGAGGTTGCGCAGCTCGCGCAATGCCACGGTCGCGGCCTTGACGTCGCTCATCAAGGCCGACTCGGTGATCTCCAGCCATAGGGCGTCGGCGGTGAGGCCGCTCTCGGCCAAGGACTCGGAGACCATTCCATGGAAGGAGGAGCTCATCAATTGACGTCCACTGACGTTGACGGAGACGGTGAGGTTGGCGAACCGGGGCAGTCGCACCCGCCACTGACCGAGTTGCGACAGCGACGTACGAAGCACCGCGGCACCGACCTCGCCGATCAAACCGGTCTCCTCGGCCATCGGCAGGAACTGATCGGGCCCCAGCAGACCACGGTCGGGGTGTCTCCACCGAGCGAGCACTTCGAACCCGATGAGATGGCCGGTGTCGAGCTGCACGATCGGCTGGTAGTACGGAACGATCTCTCGCCGTTCGAGGCCGCGACGCAACTCGTTCGTGGTTCGCAAGGTCAACACCGTTGCGTCGTGCGTGCCCGGTGAAAACACCTCGACGCAGTCGCGACCACGAGCTTTGGCGCGGTACATGGCGGCATCGGCATCGCGAACCAGCTCGGTGGTCGTCACGCCGACGCGATCGGCAACAGCGATACCAATGCTTGCGGTGACGAACAACTCGGCGCCATCGACTACCAGGGGATGGGCGATCTCGGCTCGAAGCCGCTCGGCGATCTCGACCGGCGAGACCGTTGCCCCGACATCGCGGAGCATGACGATGAATTCGTCACCGCCGAACCGACTCAGCATGTCGCGGTCGCGCACGACCGCTCGCAGGCGTTCGCTCATGCCGCGCAGCAACTCGTCGCCGACCCCGTGACCAAGGCTGTCGTTGATGACCTTGAAGTTGTCGAGGTCGATGAACATCACTGCCACCGCGCCCGGATCGCTGGTTTCGAGGAATCGAGCGAGTTGATCGAGGAAGCGGAAGCGGTTCGGCAGGCGTGTGAGTTCGTCGTGAGTCGCCGCCCACTCGAGTCGCTCGGCACTGTGGCGTTGCTCGGTGATGTCTTCGATGTGGGTGATGGCCAGGCTGCGACCGTCGCCGTCGTCCATCACCGACACCCAGGCTCTCGCCCACATCACGCTCTGGTCGTTGCGGATGTACCGCTGCTCCATGTGGTACGAATCGGCGGCGATCCCCGCAGTGTGGGTCTCGCCGCGCTGCCAATCATCGGGGTGAGTGATCGATTGCATGGCCCGCCCAACCAGCTCACCGCGGGTGTAGCCAAGCATGGTCGCCAGCGACTCGTTGACATCGATCAGCACGCCAGTGTCGGCGCTCGACAGCGCCATTCCCGTTGGTGCCCCGTGGAATGCCAGGCGGAACCGTTCCTGGGCGAGATCGAGATTGTGCGCCTCGCGCAGTCGACTGGTGATATCGCGCAGTGTCACCACCATGCGCTCGGGATCCCGCATGGGCAGGTGCACATCGGCTTCGAGCAGGATCTCGTGACCGTCGGGATGGTCGAACGGGAACACCGGGCTGCTGACCGTATGACCACTGCGCAGTTTGTCCCACACACCGAGCAACACCGGCCGGTCGGCAGGCCGAACCAACGCCGTGAACGTCCTGTTGAGTACCTCGGAATGCGAGCGGCCGGTGATCTCGAGTGCCAGTTTGTTGGCCTCGACAACGCGCCCTTCGCCATCGAGCACAATGACGGCATCGGGAAGGTCATCGAGCAACGCGCGGAGCTCTGCCTCGGTATGCCGCAGGTTGGAGATGTTGTCGCGCAGCCGATCCGACAGTGTCGAAGAGTGGTACCAGGTCGCCAGTTGCTCGATGATGATCAGCAGTCCGGTGAGCACGCCGATGACAATCGTGACCGAGGTCGCGTCGTGGTCGCGGATCATGTAGCGCCACGCCGCCAGCCAGACAGCGGCCATCGCCGGCACATGCACGACGAGCAACCGCGACAGCGTCGGACGCGTGTAGCGGACGACTCCCCCGCTGGGCATACCGGCAGCCATCCCGATCACGGCGAAACCCAAGACCCATCCTGGGAACGACACGGCGTACGAGACGTTGGATGTCGAACCGACAGTCGCCGAGTAGGCGATATCGGCAACTGTCAACGACACCGCGCCGATCAAAAGGCCGACCCGCGCCGGCGAAAGCCCGATCAGCAACATCAGACCGAGCATCGTTGCGAGAGCGATGTCGGTGAGTGGATAGATGAGCATTGCCAGTTGGGCCAGCAGCGAGAAGCGCGCCGGATCGCCGACGCCGGTACGGATGATCACTTCCCACGCAACGAAGCTCAGCGCAACGGCCAGCACCATTGCGTCGACCATGAAAACGAGGCGCGTCGAGCGCTCGAATGGACGGGTGTGAATCACGATCGCGCCGATCGCCGCGACGGGCCAAACCAGATAGCCGATGTCGGCAAACGACGGCCAGGTCTCGGAATCGATCAGCGTGATCTGAACGATCCACAGCACCTGGCCGAAGGCCCAACCCAGCGCACCGATCCCGAGCAGGAGCCATTCGACTTGGCGATCGTGGCGATATCTGCCCAGGCTCAGGAGCCCAGCCGAGGTGGGCACCAGCACCAGGGCACCGCCTGAAACAGCACCCCACGCCTCGATGTCGAATCCGTGCAGGGCGATCTCGACAAGCGTCGTCGCCAGAATCAGCGCCAACCCGATGAGCCCGAACTTGACCGCCGTGGCGCGCGAAGGCGTCACCCAGGTATCAAGCCGCCGACTTGGTTCGTCCAGGTTGTGTGTAACGGTCTTCACTGCGTGCCGGTCACTCCCGAGTCGATAATATCAGCACCCTTCGTGGTCAGCCCGCCACTGATCCAGCCGACGACGAATCTCGTCCTCTCCGATCATGCCCTCCTCCAGGCGGATTTCCAACAGGAACGCCAAGGCCCTGCCGATCATTGGTCCGGGACCGATGCCAAGGTGCACCATGACCTGCTTGCCGTCGAGCTCAGGCCGAATCGAGGCCATTTCCTCGCGCTCGGCGAGTTCGTTGATCCGTTCCTCGAGTTCGTCCATCCGTTTCGACAGGATCGCCGCCTTGCGCTCGTTCCGGGTCGTGCAATCGCACCGCGTCAGCACGTTGAGCTCGCCCAGCAGTGGGCCGGCGTCGCGGACATAGCGACGCACCGCAGAGTCGGTCCAACCCATCGAGTAGGTGTGAAACCGAAGATGCAGGGCCACGAGCTCGGTGATGGCCGCGACGTCGTCGTTGGAGTAACGCAGGGCGGTGAGGCGCTTGCGTGTCATGCGTGCACCGACAGCGTCATGGTGGTGGAACGTCACACCCTTGCCCTGCTGGTAACCGCGGGTCTGTGGTTTGCCGACATCGTGAAACATGGCGGCCAGACGGGTGCGCCGGAAGTCGAAGTCAGCACGCATCTCGGGGCGCACGTTCTCGACAACCGCCAGGGTATGAGTCAACACATCTTTGTGTCGATGGATCGGGTCCTGCTCGAGACGCATCGCCGGCAACTCGGGCAAGAACTCGTCGGCGAGACCGGTCTCGATCGCAAACCACAA
>JANOJI010000505.1:0-19038 GCA_031408175.1 Ilumatobacteraceae bacterium | reverse complement strand
CTCGTCGGTCTGTCGGGCAAGCAGGAGCGCTTCCCGCACCAACTCAGTGGTGGCGAGCAACAACGTGTGTCGATTGCTCGCGCCTTCGTCAATCGTCCGTTGATCCTGCTCGCCGACGAGCCCACCGGAAACCTCGATCCGGCAACCGGCGAGGGCATCATGCGTTTGCTCGACCGCATCAACAAGACTGGCACGACTGTGGTGATGGCTACCCACGACCAGCGGATCGTCAACATGATGCGCAAACGCGTGATCCAACTCGATCGCGGCATCATCGTCCGCGACCAGGCCAGGGGTGTGTACGAATGATCTCTCGTCTCCGCTACACGTTGCGCGAGATGTGGGCCAGCCTCACTCGCAACCTCACGCTCACGGTCGCCGCCGTGATCACCTCGACCGTGTCGTTGTTCCTGTTCGGAATGACGCTGCTGATCCAGCAGGCGTTCGACAATCAGCTCAGCCAATGGACCGGCGGCGTGCAGATGATCGTCTACGTCAAGAACGGCGCAGAAGACGAAGCCATCGCCACGATCCAAGAGGCGCTCGAGAGCCGTCCGGAGATCATCAAGAATGTCGAGTACTGCTCGATCAGTTGCTCACTCGACCAGGCCAAGAAGCTGTTTGCCGCCGATCCCGAATCGCTGCGGTTCCTCTCCGAGGAGAACATTCCGTCGTACTTCAGCGTCGAGCCTGTCGACAAGCAGAGCATTCAACAGTTGTTGAGCATCCGCCAGTCGTTCGTCGCGCTCCCTGGCGTGCTTCGAGCCGACTTTCCATCCGATCAGATCACGGTACTGGGCAAGCTGAAGTCGTTCTTCGGAGTGCGAACGTACGTGATGTCGGGCGTGTTGCTGTTTGCATCGGTCCTGCTGATCTGGAACACCATCCGCACGGCGATGTTCGCCCGTCGCCGCGAGATCGAGGTGATGAAGTTGGTGGGCGCGACCAACTGGTTCATCCGCCTTCCGTTCATGCTCGAGGGCCTGTTGCAAGGCCTCGCCGGAGCGGCGCTCGGCAGTGGTTTGTTGCTGCTGGGCAACGCCGACTGGACGTCCGGTGTGCGCAAGTTCCCATCGACGGCTGGTCTTGGTGGGTTCGTCGTCACCGACGGTTACCCGATCAAGGTCGTGGTCGTCATGGTGCTGCTCGGCGCCTTCGTGGGCGCAGTGGGTTCCGCGACGGCTGCCAGTCGCTTCTTGGACGTATAACACGGGTAGCTTCCGCGGATGGACTACACGCAGATCCTCTACGGCGTCGACGAGCACATCGCCACCATCACGCTGAACCGCCCTGATCAGCTCAACGCCTTCACCAACAAGATGGTGCGCGAGATGATCGATGCCTTCGACCGCATCGATGCCGACGACGACGTGCGTGTCGTGATCGTGACCGGAGCCGGGCGGGGCTTCTGCGCCGGCGCGGATTTGTCCGCAGGGGGAGCGACGTTCGAGAAGGGTGGAAGCGACGAGCAGACCGCGGCGGCGGTGCCGCGAGATGGTGGCGGGATGGTGTCGTTGCGGATCTTCGAATGCAACAAGCCGGTGATCGCCGCGATCAACGGGCCTGCTGTAGGTGTGGGCATCACGATGACCCTGCCCATGGACATTCGACTGGTCAGCAGCAACGCCAGGATCGGGTTCGTCTTTGCTCGTCGCGGCATCGTGCCGGAGGCCTGTTCGTCGTGGTTTCTGCCGCGCCTCGTTGGTATCAGCCAGGCCATGGAGTGGTGCTGTAGCGGCCGTGTGTTCGCTGCCGACGAGGCGTTGGCGGGCGGTCTGGTGCGCAGCATCCACGAACCAGCGGACCTCCTGCCGGCGGCGAGATCGATTGCGGCCGAGATCGTCGACAACACAGCGCCGGTCAGCATCGCCCTGACACGGCGCATGTTGTGGGGAATGCTTGGTGCGGATCATCCGATGGAGGCGCATCGTGTTGACTCGCGGGCGATCCTGCTGCGAGGGCGCAGCGCCGACGCTCGCGAGGGCGTCGAAAGTTTCCTGGCCAAGCGTCCCGCGGTGTTCACCGACCGGGTCAGCGACGGCTTGCCCGACGTGTTTCCGGAGCCGCTCACGCGAAAGTTCTCGTAAAGCCGACCGCGCTCCGTGCCGATGTGACAAGTGCGACGGTACGCAAACGGGACCACACCGACTCGTATCCGTTGTGACGGGCAACTCGGACAAGGACGGGGACAGACATGAACACAACAGCGATTCGGCTTCGTGGCGGTGACGTGATAGAGCTCGAGATCGATGGCGACATCGTTTCGGCACTGGTACTGCTCGCCAACAGTGAGACCGTGATCTTCGATCTCTGCGACGGCAACATGCCGTGCGTGGCACGGCAGGAAGACCTCGCTCATGTGCGCGTCTTCGACGGGCTTGCTGCCTGACCACCGATAGCCTCGGCGGTCGATGACCGACCCAACCGAAGGCATGTCAAACCTGTATGACGTAGTCGGCGGCATGCCGTTCTTTGAGCAGTTGGTCGACACGTTCTACACAGGCGTGGCGAGCGACGACATCCTGTTGCCGCTCTACCCCGAGGCGCCGGACCTGCGCGGCGCTCGACACCGCCTGACCCTGTTCCTCGCCCAGTACTGGGGTGGTCCGACGACGTACAACGACGAGCGAGGTCACCCGCGGTTGCGGATGCGGCACATGCCCTTCACGATCGGGCCGGTGCAACGCGATCGATGGCTGGTGCACATGGGAGATGCCGTGGCGCGATGCGCCCCGACGCCTGCAATCGCCGAGCGCCTGATGGGCTACTTCGTGCCTGCCGCCGAACAGATGCGCAACGACACCGGTCTGCCGATTTCGTCACCCAATCAACCGCGCCCCAATCAACCACGCAGGGCGTAGCAGGCGATAGCGGTCGCCGCTGCCGCATTCAACGAGTCGATTCCATTCGACATGGGAATACGTACACGGGAGGTGCTTGCTGCGAGTGACTCGGCCGAGAGTCCCAGGCGTTCGGACCCGATCACAACAGCCATCTTGGCGGTGATCTCGATCGCACCGATGTCGACGGCATCTGCCGCCGGTGTCAACGCGCAGACGGCAAATCCACATTCCTGCAGGTGTCGTAGCTCGTCGGGCACATGCGTCGTGCGCGCCGCCGGGAAGGCGATGGCTTGTCCCATCGACACTCGCAACGACCTGCGCGAAAGCGGGTCTGCACTGGTCGAATCGAAGATCATCCCGTCCCACCCGAGCGCCACGGCGTTGCGCACGATCGAGCCGACGTTGATCGGGTTGTCGACCGCCTCGACCACGATCAGTCGCATCGCCTGCAGGGCGAGTTGCGCTGCTGTCGGGCGCGGAGGTCGGGCAAAGAGGGCGACGATGCCCTGCGGCACACCCAACTGCGTGACCATCGCCCGCACGGGGTCGCCGCCGGCGTACACCGGAATGCCGTGAGGAATTCGCGCCGTGATCGCGGGAGGTTTGGCGGCATCGACCAGTACGGCGACGGCCGTGCATCCCGCATCGAGAGCGCGCTCGACGACGAGGTCGCCCTCGGCCATGAACAACCCGTCGCCATCGTCGTTGCGTCGTTGGCGCCGATTGGTCAGACCGCGTTCGTTGCGCCGGAAGCCGGCCAGCCGTGGGTCGTCGGCGTCATCGATCAGGATCACGTCAATTGTGCCCCAAAACACGTCAGTAGTGCCATGGGAACGCGCTCCAGTCAGGCTCCCGCTTGTCGATGAACGATGCGCGTCCCTCCTCTGCCTCGTCGCTCGCGTAGGCCAGCCGCGTGGCTTCACCGGCGAACACCTGTTGGCCCACCAAGCCATCATCGATCAGGTTGAACGAGAACTTCAGCATGCGCTGCGCTGTCGGGCTCTTGCCGTTGATCTCCCTGGCCCATTGCAGGGCCGTGGACTCGAGCTCGGCGTGGGGCACGACGGCGTTGACCATGCCCATCCGGTGTGCGTCGGCAGCCGAATACTCCCGACCGAGGAAGAAGATTTCGCGGGCGAACTTCTGGCCGACCTGTCGTGCCAGGTAGGCACTTCCGAAGCCGCCGTCGAAGCTGGCGACGTCGGCATCGGTCTGCTTGAACTTGGCGTGCTCGGCACTGGCCAGCGTGAGGTCACACACGACGTGCAGGCTGTGGCCACCTCCGGCCGCCCAACCGGGCACGACGCAGACCACGATCTTGGGCATGAATCGAATCAGCCGCTGCACCTCCAGGATGTGCAGCCGCCCGGCACGTCCCGGCTCGATCGAATCTCGTCCTTCATCAGCGGCGTACTTGTATCCGTCGCGACCACGAATTCGCTGGTCGCCGCCACTGCAGAACGCCCAGCCCCCGTCTTTCGATGATGGACCGTTGCCGGTCAACAGCACGCACCCGACGTCGGTCGTCATTCGAGCGTGATCAAGTGCTGTGTACAGCTGATCGACAGTACGGGGGCGGAACGCGTTGCGCACGTCGGGTCGGTTGAAGGCAATACGAACCGTTCCCTGATCGACTGCACGGTGGTAGGTGATGTCGTCGAAGGTGAAGCCCGGCACATCGCGCCACGCTGCTGGATCGAACAAGTCGGAGACCATGGACCCATTGTGCTGCATCGCGCGCTGCTACGTTCAGCCCGTGACCGGCTTGCAGATCTTCGGTGTGCCTGGCATCCCGGAGATCGTCGACGGCGACGATCTGGCCACGATGATCGCCGCTGCCGCGGCGACCGCTGGCACAGCACTCGCGGACGGCGACATCGTGGTCGTCACGTCGAAGATCGTCTCGAAGGCCGAGGGCCGCACCGTCGAACTTGCTGACATCGATCCTTCACCATTCGCAATCGAATGGTCGAAGAAGTGGGACAAGGACCCGGCCGTCACCGAGGTCGTCTTGCGCGAGGCGAAACGAATCGTCCGCCAACTCGGGCCCGTGTTGATCACCGAGACACAGCACGGATTTGTCTGTGCCAACAGCGGTGTCGATCAATCGTCGAGCGGGGCCCACGGCCGGCTGATCGTGCTGCCATCGGATCCCGACGCATCTGCCCGACGGCTACGAGCAGGCTTTGCTCAACACGGTGTAGACGTCGCTGTCATCATCTCCGATACGTTCGGCCGGACATGGCGCGAGGGTCAGACCGATATTGCAATCGGCATCGCCGGAATGCAGCCGATCCTCAGCTACATCGGCCAGTTCGACCCGCACGGCCACGAGTTCAGAGTGCAGGCAGTTTGTATCGCCGACGAGTTGGCCGGCGCTGCCGAACTGGTCAAGGGCAACATCTCACGCGTTCCCGTCGGTGTGCTCCGCGGCTACTCCTGGGAGGCCGACGAGACGGCCACGATTGCCCCCGTGTTGCGCGACCAGAGCCGCGATCTGTTCAGATAGGCGCATGCCCGAACAAGTCTGTGTAGAACGAACGATCCGTGCCGACGCCGGTCGGCTGTACGAGTTGGTCACCGACTTGCCACGAATGGGGGATTGGTCGCCGGAGAACACGGGGGGCCGGTGGGTCAAAGGCGCCACGGGTCCGGCCGAAGGCGCCCGCTTCAAGGGTACGAACCGAAACGGCTGGCGGCGGTGGAGCACCGACGTTGTCGTCACCACGGCCAGACCAGGCGAGCAGTTCACGTTCGACGTGTCATCCGGACCGATCCAGGTGGCCACGTGGGACTATCGCTTCGAGCAGTCAGGCGACGCGACCTTGGTCGTCGAGACCTGGACCGATCGCCGCAATCCGCTTGCAGCCAAGGTTGCGATTCTGATCGCAGGAGTGCGCGACCGCCCGAGCCACAACAGGCAGAACATGGAAGCGACATTGGAGAAGTTGGCCGCCGCCGTCGAGGTCTGAATGACTATCGCTGAAGCTTGGAGTACTCGACAGCGATGTCGGCAGCCAACGCAGCATTGCGCTTGATCAGTGAGATGTTGGCCGTCAAGCTGCGTCCGCCGGTCTGATCGACGATCCGCGAGAGCAGAAACGGGGTAACCGCTTGGCCGACGATGCCTCGCGCCGACAGTTCCGCTAGTGCCTCGGTGATCACGCCATCGATCTCGCCCGCCGGTATCTCGTCCTCGGCCGGAATCGGGTTTGCGATGCAGACTCCGCGATGCAGTTGCAAACCACGCCATGTCGCATCGAGCACCGCAGCCGTCTCCAGCGCGGTGTCGACCCGGCGGGGGGCCGGCAGGCCGCTCGACCGGCTGTAGAACGCAGGAAACTCGTCACTGCCGACGACCACGACGGGCACGCCTGCGGTCTCGAGGTACTCGAGTGTGAGGGCGATATCGAGGATCGACTTCACTCCGGCACACACCACCGCTACGGACGTCTTTGCCAACTCGTTGAGGTCCGCTGAGATGTCGAACGTGGTCGTTGCACCGCGGTGCACGCCACCGACGCCACCCGTGGCAAAGATTCGGATTCCAGCGAGGGCTGCGAGATGCATCGTGGCAGCGACCGTCGTCGCGCCGGTCGACTTCGTCGCGACCAGCCACGGTAGGTCGCGAGTGGTTGCCTTGTACACATCGTCCCGATTGGCCAGTGCCTCGATCTCGGCATGATCCACGCCGACCTTGCAGACGCCATCGATGACGGCAATGGTCGCGGGTGTCGCTCCATGATCGCGAACGATTGACTCGACCGCATCCGCCATCTCGACGTTCTGTGGATACGGCATGCCGTGGCTGATGATGGTCGACTCCAACGCGACAACCGGGTGGCCGGCCTGCACAGCTTGCCCGACTTCGTCGCTGACCCGCACCATGCTCGGTCGGTCAGGTCTTGGTCGGTCAGGCATCGGGCGGTCAGGACCCCAGGGTGCTGTTGGTGATCCCGCAGTTGGTTTCGATGTAGGTCTGGAAGCGGTCCTGTGCCTCGGTGTACTCGGTGCTGGCGAACGTGTCGCTGAGCGTCGTGAACTCGGGCAGGTCGATCATGGTCACAACGTCGAAGCCGTTGCTCTTCACCAGCGCGAGCAGTTGCTGCGCAGCACTGTTGATGATCTCGACGTCCGCACTGATCTCAGAAGGTGCTCCCGCTGTCATCGCTGCAAATGTCGCGGCGAACTCCTCGACGGCCGGCTGGACTTGCTCGGGAGTAGGCGCCTCCTCGAGGTTGAACAGTGCTTGCTGCGAATCAGCCGAATCCTTCGCCACTTGAGCAGCCACGCAAAATGTCGAGCCCGAACCGGACCCGCTGTCGCCGTCGTCGTCGGCATCACTGCTGCATGCCACGATCGTCACCATCATCAGTCCAGCCACCGCCAGGTACGTCCGGTTCACACTTCCTCCTCGTCGCAGCGCAATGGTATCGCCGGATTGATCGTCGGGTGGGCCACACTGTGCGTCGATGAGCACGGAATCAAACGAACAGATCCGATTGACCCGCGACGGGTCGATTGCCACGATGTGGCTCAATCGGCCGGGCAAGCGAAACGCGATGAGCTACTCGATGTGGGCGAGCCTGCACGACATAGCGGTGCGTCTGGCGAGTGATCCGGTCGTGCGTGTCGTGGTGCTGCGCGGCTCAGGCGAGCACTTCTGTGCAGGCGCCGACATCACCGAACTCCGAGTCCCGCGTCGGGACGACGAACGTTCGTTCTCAGACGTCAACATGGATGCCGAGTTTGCGTTGGCGACGCTGCCGAAGCCCACCATCGCCGTTGTCTCCGGCGATTGCATCGGCGGCGGCTGTTCGCTCGCCATCGATTGCGACATCCGTATCGCTACCGCCGATGCCCGCTTCGGCATCACCCCC
Source organism: Ilumatobacteraceae bacterium (assembly GCA_031408175.1). Taxonomy (GTDB): domain Bacteria; phylum Actinomycetota; class Acidimicrobiia; order Acidimicrobiales; family Ilumatobacteraceae; genus JAENVT01. The sequence goes on along the minus strand of JANOJI010000505.1, from coordinate 11,315 downwards.
TCCAAGCTCGGCATCGTGTATCCGAGCGCGTCCTTGGAGCGGGCAACGCATCTGCTCGGCCCGGCCGTGACGAAACGCATGCTGTTCACGGGCGAGTTGATGACTGCCGCTGAGGCCTGGCACGTCGGCTTGGTGGATGAGATCGTCGATCCCGCAGCACTCGATGGCCGGCTTGCCACGTTGACCGGCCTGCTCGCCTCGCGCTCGTTGTTGACTCAAGCAGCAACCAAGGTGATGGTGGCTGAGATCCTGGCCAACGGACATGTTCCGGCGGCTGTGCGGGGGCATTGGAATGACGTCGCCGCTCGTGGGCCCGACAGCGCAGAAGGAGTTGCCGCGTTCGTCGAGAAGCGCTCGGCGCGATTCACGTGGTCGGGCGATTGACCACCGGGTTGGGTGCGGTCTGGCAAGATCTCGGCATGGCAGACATCGGGGTTGCGACGTGTCGGATGTGATCGAGAAAGTCGGTGTGGTCGGATGTGGGCTGATGGGCTCCGGTATCGCCGAGGTGGCCGCCAGGGCAGGGCTCGCGGTGGTCGTGACCGAGAGTTCGCCCGCTGCGGCAGAAGCCGGCATGACCCGAGTCACGAACTCGCTGAAGCGGGCGGTGACGTCGGGGCGGCTCTCCGAGGCCGACCACGATGCCACCTGGCGACGCCTGGCCTTCGGTCATCAGCTCGATGCACTCGTTGACTGCGACCTTGTGATCGAGGCGGTCGCGGAGAACGAGGCCATGAAGATCGAGGTGTTCAGCCGGCTCGATGCGTTGTGCAAACCCGGGGCCGTGCTGGCGTCCAACACCTCGAGCATCCCGATCATGAAGCTGGCCAGGGCGACCAAGCGAGAAGCGCAAGTGATCGGCATCCACTTCTTCAACCCGGTGCCGGTGCTACCGCTCGTCGAGCTGGTGACATCGTTGCTGACATCGCCCGAGACGGCCACGGAGATGGAGCACTTTGCCAGCGACACCCTGGGCAAGACCGTGATCCGCTCACGCGACCGCGCCGGGTTCATCGTCAACTCGCTGCTCATTCCATACATCCTCGCTGCGATCCGGATGCTCGAATCTGGCTTCGCCACCGCAGACGACATCGACACCGGCATGGTCAAGGGGTGCGCGCACCCGATGGGTCCGCTGCACTTGGCAGATCTGATCGGCCTCGACACCGTCCAGGCGGTCGCCGAGTCACTGTACGGCGAGTTCAAGGAGCAGCTGTACACACCGCCCTCACTCCTGCTGCGGATGGTCGAGGCGGGCCTGCTTGGCCGCAAAGCCGGACGCGGATTCTATGAGTACTGAGCGAGACAGCAGGCTGCAATGGATCTACGCGTCGCAGGGGGAGGCCCAGTTGCGCGAGCGCTACGACGTCTGGGCTGCCGACTACGACAGCGATCTCGATGAGCTGCGGTGGAACGCGCCGCAGGCCGGTGCCGAGCGTTGCAGCCATTTCGCCCAGCCAGGTGCTGAGATCCTCGATGCCGGCTGCGGTACCGGGCTGGTCGGTGTCTCCCTGGCAGCGAACGGTCACGACCGCATCGTCGGATTCGACCTGTCGACCGGGATGCTGGAACGCAGCGCAGCGCGAGGTGTGTACGCCGAGTTGCATCAGGGGTCGTTGCTGGATCGTCTGCCCTTCGACGATGGCCGGTTCGGCTCGGTTGTTTCAGTCGGAGTGTTCACGCTCGGTCACGTCGACGGTTCGGCCTTTGCCGAACTGGCGCGCGTCACCTCACCCGGCGGGCACGTGTCGTGCACTTTTCGCGACGATGCCGTCGATCACCTTGGCTACCGCGCCCAGCAGCAGCGGTTGATCGACGCCGGCACGTGGGAACTCGCCGATCTCACCGAGCCAACGGCGATGATCCACGAAGACGGCGACGACATCATGTTGCGAGTGTGGACCTGGAGGGTGCTGTAGCGGCTCGACCATCGGCCGTCGGCCGGGCGAGTGTTCCGATCGACAAGCCGACCTCGGCCTCCAGCGCTGTCATTGCCCAGTCGAGCACGTCGCTGCGCTCGATCACGCCAGGGTGAGCTGCCAGTTGCAGGCTCAACCCGTCGAGCAGTGACACCACCCGCCACGCGGTCGCATCGGGATCGTCGCACACGAAGTGGCCTTCATCGATACCTTCGACGATGGTTGTGACGACCAACCGTTGCCAGGCCACGTTGAGCCGTCGCGACGTTGCGCCGAGTGCCGGGCGCCGGCTGGCCTCTGCCCATGCGTCGAGCCACATCTGAAAGGAGCGGTACTCCTCGGTGCGGGTGTACGAGGCGAAGTAGGTCGACAAGCGCTCCGCGGCGTCACTGCACACTCGCATCGCGGACTTGGTCTTGGCGAGATCGGCGCCGGCGGCTTCCTCGAATGCGGCGGCCAGAACCTCGTCCATCGACGCGAAGTAGTGATGGATCAACCCGCTCGACGTACCCATCTCTGCTGCGACGTCGCGGACCGTGGTGTTGGCGAGCCCCTTGGTCGTGGCGACCCGCAGTGCTGCGGCGACGATCTCTTCGCGGCGAGCGGTCGGGCTGAGGCGCGTCACAGTGGTCAGGGTATCTCTTATTGCGCATTTGTCCAATAGCGGTCTACGATCGGCGCATGGTCTTGACGACGCCGTTCCATGAGCGCCTGGCCCCGCTGAATCAGACGCACCTGTGGTCGCACTGGTCGGGGTACCTGTCGGCCGTGAAGTACCAGATGTCGGACAAGTTCGAATACTTTGCCGTGCGCAACTCGGCCGGCCTGATCGACACCTCGCCGCTCTACAAGTATCGCATCGGCGGCCGCGACGCGGCCAAGTTCCTGGGTGGCATCTTGGCTCGCGACATCGCCGCGTGTCGCGACGGCCAGGCCCAGTACACGTTGTGGTGCGACGAGCGTGGCTATGTCGTCGAGGACGGCGTGGTCATCAAGTTCGCCGCCGACGACTTCATCCTTACCTCGGCGGAGCCGAACCTCGCCTACTTCCGAAACCTCATCGGTTACGACCAGGTCGAGATCACCGATGTATCGGCCGACTACGGATCATTGGCGGTGCAGGGGCCACGATCGCGCCAGATCCTGGCGTCACTGGATCCACAGATCGCCACGCTCGGCTTCTTTCATCACGGACCGGCCAAGATCGGCAACGTACCCGTGCATGTCTCGCGAACCGGCTACACCGGCGATCTCGGATACGAGATCTGGGTTGGCTCCGAGGGAGCAATCGAGATGTGGGACACGCTGAACGAGGCATGCACCGGGCAAGGTGTGCTGCCCGTCGGACAGAGTGCCCTGCTGATGACCCGTATCGAGGCCGGCCTGATCCTGATCGGAGTCGACTTCCACTCCAGCCGCTTCGCGTTCAACGACCATGAATGTTCGTCACCACTCGAACTCGGCTTCGCCTGGATGTTCCGCGATCTGGCGACATCGACGCGTCGTTTCATCGGCCGTGCCGCCATTGAGCGCGAGGCCGCCGACAAGACATCGCGATGGAAGATGGTCGGCGTGATGGTCGACTGGCGCGAGTGGGATCGCCACTATGGCGAGGCTGGACTGATTCCACCAAAGGACGAGACGCCTGTCGTGTACGAGATGATGCTCTACGACGACGAGGGCAACCGTGTCGGATACACGACCAGCTTCATGTATTCGCCAATGCTGCAGCGTCACATCGCGATGGCGAGAGTGCAGCCCGACTTCGCCAAGCCGGGCTCGCGCGTCAACCTCGAGATCACGATCAACCACCGCTATCACACCGTTGCGGCGGTGGTCGCCCGACCACCGCTGTTCAACCCCCCGAGAAAGACGGCCTGACCGATGCCTGCCAAGAATTCCTTCGACGCGATCGTCATCGGCGGCGGTCACAATGGCTTGGTCAACGGTGCGTATCTTGCCAAGTCGGGATTGCGCACGCTGATCATCGAGCGACGACACATCGTCGGCGGAGCGGCCATCACCGAGGAATTGATCCCCGGCTTTCATTTCACCACGTTCTCGTACGCCCTCAGCCTGCTTCGCCCCGACATCATCCATGAACTGGAGCTCACCAAGCATGGTTTCATGCCGATCCAGATGCCCAGCGCTTTTGCGCCGATGGAGAACGGCGACTACCTGTTGATGGGCACCGACCGCAATGAGAACCTGAAGGAGATCGCCCGGCATTCCAAGCACGACGCCGACGCGATGGATCAGTACGAGTACGACATGGTGCAGGTGTGTCAGGCGTTGAAGCCACTGGTCGACTCGGCGCCACCGAATCTGTTCGGCGGCGACCCCGCCGACGCCCTGCAACTGGCCGATCTCGCCAAGCGGATGAAGTCGTTGCCGTCGCGTGTGCTGCAGAACTGCATTCGGCTGTTGACCGGCAGTTCCGCCGACTTCCTCGACGACTACTTCGACAGCGACATCATCAAGGGTTGGCTGTCGTCGTCGAGCATCATCGGCAGCAAGGTTGGCCCACGCTCGCAGGGATCGGGCCTGGTGCTGTTGTTCCACAACCTCGGTGAGCACGACGGCCACTTCGGTTCGTGGGCCTTCCACAAGGGCGGCAACGGCGGATTCACCCAGGTGCTGGCACGCGCCGCGCAGGCCTTCGGCGCCGAGATCGTCATCGACACGCCGGTCAGTCACGTGATCACCGACAACGGCCGAGCGACCGGCGTGGCACTGGAGGACGGCACCGAGTTGAAGGCCAAGGTCGTGGTCAGCTCGCTCGATCCGCGACGTACTTTCACCCAGTTGGTAGATCCCGCCGACCTGCCGATCGAGCTCAACGAGAGCATTCGCCGGTTCCGATTCCAGGGCACTTCTGCCAAGGTCAACTTCGCGCTCGATGGCGTTCCTCGCTATCCAACGTTGGGAGATCGCACCGATCAGTTCCGCGGCTTCACCAACATCGCTCCGTCGATGGACTACCTCGAGCACGCCTACGACGACGCCAAGTACGGCTGGTACAGCAAGCGGCCGTACATCGACGGCTGCCTGCAATCACTGGTCGATCCCGACATGGCCCCGCCCGGCAAGCACGTGATGTCGTGCTTCATCCAATACGCGCCGTACGAGTTGAAGGGCAGCGACTGGGACACCGAGCGGCAGGCGTTCGGTGACACCGTGCAAGCCACACTCGAATCGTTCTTCCCCGGCTTCGGCGACCTGGTGCTGCACCGCGAAGTCGTGACGCCACTCGACATCGAACGCGTCGTCGGCCTCAGCGAAGGCAATATCTTCGCCGGCGAGTTCCTGGCGCCGCAGATGTACTTCTTCCGCCCGGCCCCCGGCTGGAACCAGTACCGCACTCCCATCCACGGCTACTACCAGTGTGGCTCAGGCACGCACCCCGGCGGGTGTGTGTCCGGCGGTCCGGGCAAGTTGGCCTCGCAACAGATCATCGGTGACCTCGCCCGCAAGGGCTGAGCGCCCGGTCGAGTGTTTGCCGCCACCTCGGGGTGGCGCGAAACACTCGGAAGGTCATCGGAGCGTTCGCCAGGCACGAACCGGCGTGATGTCCGCCGGGACGATGCGAGGGTACGGTTCGGCCAGTCGAAACGGGGTTGCGATGACCGAGATCGAAGCGGTGGATCTGAAGTCTGCCAGGGGCGCGAACGCGGAGCCGTTCCGCTTCTTCGACAACCGTGAGAAGTATCTGCTGTTCGTGATGACGACCAGCGAGAAGGCCGAGGTTGCAGCGCGTATCGGTCGCGAACTCGGCCACATCGTGCCCCGCCCACCTGCGTTGCGAGTGTTCGACGCGGGCACTGGCAACGGGATGGTTCTGAGCCAGGTGCTACGCGACTTGCATCGCCGCTTGCCGACCGTTCCGTTCTTCGTCGTCGGCAAGGAAGTCAGTATGGAAGATACTCGTCTGACACTGGCGACACTGCCCGACCGGCTCGCCGAGCACCCGCAGTCGGTCGTGGTGCTGACCAATATGTTCTACGCCGAGGCGCCGACGCTGTTCCCGAAAGCCGTCGAGTTCCGCGACAAGGTGCGCTGGATCGACGTGGCCCTGAAGGGCAACAGCGCTCACGAGTTCTTTCAGCAGATTCACGAGCTCGACGACCATCTCGCCCAAGGATGGCAAACGGCGTCAAGTCCGAAGACGGGCAACCCGGTGTACGTCACCCCGTCGGTGATGGTGCTGTACCGAGAGGATCATGCCTTCGCGCTGAACGACCTCATCCCGAGGCCAACTGGAGGACCGCAACCGTTCGAGTACGACGTCGTTCTGGCTGCACAGCCCTACCGCAGCCGCACGTCGGCCGAGACCAAGGTCAAGAACGTATTGGCGCCGCTGGCCAAGGCGCTTGCTCCGGCCGGGAGGTTGGTCGTGGTGCAGTCGACGGGCCACGATCCCGGCATGGAGGTCATTCGTCGGATCTGGCCGTCAGAGGACCCCTTCGCGACACCGCGCCACAAGCTGATCAAGGAACTCGACTCGCAGTTGAACGGTGATGGTGCCCCGGGCTTCGGGTTCGAAGGCACGAGCGACGCTGCCTCGCTGTTCAGCTACCACCTGCACGCGATGCCGAACGAGGTGTCGAATCGCATCAGCACCTCGACGACGATGGCAGCGTGGAATGCGGCCATCTACGTGGCCCAGATCGAGGACGAGCGAACCGCCGACGTCTTGATGGAGGGCAAGTACCTCGACGCAACGGCCGAGGTCGTACTGAAGCACGGGGGCCTCTGGTTTCAGGACGAGTCGTTCGTCGTGGTACGCCATGCGTCGTGAATCCGCAGGAACAGGTCGTTGCCCATCTCGCCCGGCTCGGAGCTGATCACGAGATCGTTCCCTGCGACCCATCGCTCGCTGACACAGCGGCGTTCTGTGAGGCGTACGGCTACTCACCCGACGACTCAGCCAACACGATCATCGTGGTCGGCAAGGGTGAGACGCCACGGCCCGTGGCCTGTGTGGTGTTGGCGACGACCCGGCTCGACGTCAATGGTCTCGTTCGCCGGCGGCTGGAGGTTCGCAAGGCGTCGTTCGCGTCGCCAGAGGAAACGATGCAGCTCACGGGAATGGAGATCGGCGGTGTCACCGCATTTGCATTGCCGAAGGAACTGCCGATCTGGATCGACGCTGCGGTCATGGCCCGCCAGCGAATCATCCTGGGTGGCGGAAGTCGGTCGATCAAAGTACTGACAGCGCCATCGACGCTGACAATGCTCGACAACGTCACGGTGATCGACGACCTGGCTCGCGCTCGCGAATGATGTTGGTGACCGCCGACGACAGCACTGGGGCCACCGAAGCTGGAGCGGCGTGCGCGGATGCCGGTTTGACGGTCGAGGTGGTACCGATCGGCGAGGCGCCGACGATGGCAGGGTCGGAGAACGGCTGTACCGTGATCGATCTGCGGTCCCGCCATCTGTCCGCCGATGAGGCTCGGCGACGAATCATGGCGATCACCGACGACACCCACAGGGTGCACAAGATCGATTCGACGCTTCGAGGGAACTGGGCGGCGGAGTTGGCTGCGCTCGTCGATGGCGGTCGCCGGGTCGTGTTGATCCCGTCACATCCGCGCGCCGGTCGTATCTGCATCGGTGGGATCGTGCATGTCCATGGCACTCCGGTCGCAGAGAGCGAAATCGGCAACGATCCTCGGCTGCCGGTGCGCAGCAGCCGTCCGAGCGAGACCTTGTCCGGCATCGAGCTGGCCGGTCCCGACGCACTCGGCACGTGGTTGGCGACGTCAACCGCCGGCGCGGCGATCGTTGATGCCGTGACCCTGGCTGACATCGATGAGATGGCTTCGATTGCGCTCCGAATGGATGACATTGTGCTCGCCGGGCCGGCGTCGGTGGTCGAGGCTGTGGCCAAGCTGTGTGCGCCGACCGGTGGTTCTCCCAGCTTGCCCGACCCGTTGCTGCCAAAGCCGATCGTGGTGGTGTGCGCCAGCCTGCATCCCGTCAGTCGCCAGCAGATCGCCCGAGTGGCCGGTGCCGGCATCGACGTCGTGACGTCGTCGGAACTGCGCGTCAGCGAGCCCGATGCCGTCGCCGCGGACGTTGCCGGGCGGGCCCACCGGCGCGTCGACGAGACACAGGCTCGCACGGTGATCCTTGTGGGCGGTGACACGGCAGAGGCGTTCATCGGCGACAGCGTTGTGAGGGTGTTCGGCTCGATCGACGTCGGTGTCAGTGTGGGTGACGCCGAGATTCGGGGTCGCCGACTTCGAGTGGTCAGCAAGCCCGGTGGCTTCGGTACACCCAATACGCTGTTGGATCTGGTGACGAGATGACAGCAACAATTCCGATGGCGATCACCATGGGCGATGCTTCGGGCGTCGGGCCCGAAATCGTGTTGCGCCGCGCCGCCGAGGGCGCGTTCGCTACTGAGCCGGTCGTGGTGTACGGCGACGTGGCGATCCTGCGTCATGGTGCCGAGCTCATCGGTGTCGATGTCGAGATCGAAACGGTCTCGGATCCTGGCCACTGGCGTCCCGGTCCGCTCCAGGTGGTCGATGCCGGGTTGTTGCAGGCGGCTGATCATTGCCCGGGCGTGATCGATGCGTCGTCGGGTGCCGCGGCGCGCCAGTACGTGCTCGCCGCGACGGGCGACGCCCTCGCCGGCCGCGTCGCCGGAATCGTGACGATGCCGATGAACAAAGAGGCCACTCAGCTCACCAATCCTGGGTTCGTCGGTCATACCGAGTTGATCGCCGATGCGTGTGGAGTGCAGCGCTTCACCATGATGCTGACGGCCGGTGATCTGGCCGTCACGCATGTCAGCACGCACGTGTCGCTACAGGAGGCGATTCGTCGTGTCACGACCGCCCGGGTCACCGAGGTGATCGAGTTGACATACGAGACGCTGCATCGCTTCATCGACCAGCCGAGGATCGCGGTCTGCGGAGTCAATCCGCACGCGGGAGAACACGGCCTGTTCGGATCCGAGGACGCCGATCGGATCGTCCCTGCGATCGAGGCAGCACGCGCGGCGGGCATCGATGCCACTGGCCCGCACCCGGCCGACACCGTGTTCCACCAGGCTGTCCATCGCAAACGTTTCGACGCGATCGTGTGCATGTACCACGATCAGGGTCATACGCCCATGAAGTTGCTGGCCTTCGAAAGTGGTGTCAACGTGACGATCGGGCTGCCGATCGTGCGCACCTCAGTCGATCATGGAACGGCTTTCGACATTGCCTGGCAAGGCGTTGCGTTCACCGGTTCGCTCGATCACGCGATGCACTGGGCGCGGCGACTGGCCAAGAGCTAGCGGGTCAGTGAGGATCGACCAGGTCGAGGAACTGCCACTGCTTGCCCTCGGCAACGCCCATCAGTTCGCGGCCACAGGTCTGCCAAATGGCGGGTCCCGACGTGACGTGCTGAGTGCCGGCGTGCACATCGCGGTAGAACCGCTGAATCGTACCGTGACGCAGGGCCGTGGTGCCACCGGCGAGATACACGAAGCCGGCGATCTCGTGCAGCGTCTTGGTGATATGTGCGAGCGCGAGGCGCACCAGCGTGTGCTGGCGCACCGAGATGCCGTCGCCGGCGTACAGACTCTTCGACAGGTCGGTGAACGACTCCATCACGAATGCGCGTGCCGCACGGAACTTCGCTTCGGCTTCGGCATAGCCGAGTTGAAACGCACTGCTGTCGGCTTGCGCTCCGGGTCGCCCGGCCTTGCCCTGCACCAGCCCGGCCAGTTCGTCGAGCAGTCGGCGGCCGACGCCCATCGCCCAGCCGCTGTGGCAGGTCACCGCGAACCCGATGATCCCGAGGCCGTACAGGCCGCCGCCGCGCTCTGGCACCGTGGTAACGGCGAAGTGGCTCCAGCCATCCGGTACGAATACGTTGTCCATCGTGTAGTCGATGCTGCCGGTGCCGCGCAGGCCCATCACGTCCCAGTTGTCGATCAGGTTCACTGCGTCGATCGGGGTGACGAAGATTCGTGGTTCGCCCGTTTCTTGGATGATGCCCAGCGAGTGAACGTGCGTCGAGTGCTTCAGGCCTGACCCGAAGCTCCACGATCCACTCAAGGACAGGCCACCGTCGACCATCGTGGCAGTGCCCGGCCGCGTACCCTGGCCGGCAATCACCGGCTGCCTGCCATCGCCCCACAGTTCGGCGACGGCGTGATCCGAAAGGTAGGCGCCGGCGGTGCCGATCGACAGGTTGGCCGCCATCGTCACCCAACCGGCGGACGCATCGGCGTACGACAGGTTCTCGAGAACTTCGAGTGAGTGCACCGGGTCGAGTTCGGAACCGCCCAGCTTCTCGGGAACCCAGATCTTCAACAGTCCGTCGCGATGCAGGGCGGCGACAGTGGCTGGCGACAATTCGCCTTCGGTATCGGCGAACTCGGCCTCGGCGTCGAGGAGGGGAACCAGCGCTTTGGCCTTCTCGGCAAGGATGGATTGTTCGCTGAGTGATTCGCCGAGTGGCATGCGCTGACCCCTTCGTTATGGTGATGTCGTCGTGCCGAGCTTAGGCAGTGACGCCGCTTCTGGTCGCTTCGAGCTTGGCCGTTGTCAGCTTGCTGCGACCGGCCACGAACAGGCATGTGTAGATCACACCCTCGAGCAGGAATGCCGATCGCAAGGCGAACCTACGGTCGACGAGTTGACTGACGATCGTGACGGTGGCACCACCAATCGCTGCGCCGATCGGCATCATTCCCCATGCGAAGAAGCGGTACACGCTGTTCACTCGGCCGAGCAGATGGGGCGGAATGATCGACTGGCGGAGGCTGACGGTGATGACGTTCCACGTTGCGGCAAGGGTCGCGCCGATAGCCCACAGCACCATCACGACGGGCCACCACGACGACACGCCGACCAGCAGCGACGTTGCCGCGCCGGAGCCGAGAGTCATCGCCAGGCAGGTGCCGCTGCCCAAGCGCTTCGACATCCACGGCGCGAGGTTGCTGCCGATCGCTGCGCCGGCGGCGAAGCCGAATCCCATGATCGCGAACACCAGTGGGCCGGTGTTCAAGATCTCCTGGGCGAACAGCACCAGGACTGCCCCGCTGAGTGTCGACGCCAGATTCATCAAACCGAGGATGATGGCCATCGAACGCAGCAGGTCGTTGGCCCACAGCCAGCGGAAGCCCTCGGCCAGCTCACTTCGCCACGGTGCCTGCACGTGATCGTCGGGCCGTTCGGCGCGGAAGCTCCCGGGGATCGCCGCGACCAGGGCAGCCGCGGCGAAGAACGACGCAGCGTCGACGAAGAACGGCAGCGAAAAGGCGATGACTAGCAGCAGTGATCCCAATGGTGGTCCGATGAAGGTGTTGGCGATTCCCTCCGCACTCCACATGCGACCGTTCGCCTTCTCCAACTGCTCGACCTCGACGATCGACGGCATGAATGTCTG
>JANOJI010000482.1:0-1755 GCA_031408175.1 Ilumatobacteraceae bacterium | reverse complement strand
GGGCCGCCCCGGCCCCGCTGCTGGGGGGCCCCCCCCGCGACAGCCGAATCCATGGATCAGCCGCCGGCCGCGGCTTTGACGTTGTTGTAGATCTCGACCTTGCGGTTCTGGGCGCTGTTGACGATGCCGCCCTCCATGTTCTCCAACTGCTCGGGCGTGAAGTAGATCATGTCGAGACGATCCAACGCGGCCTCTTGGGCCAAGACCTCGGTGCCCTTGACGGTCATGTTGTAGCCGATGTACGACAGGTCGCGGAACGCGATCTCGGGCTCGAGCATCCAGTTGATCCAGGCATAGGCACCGTCTGGGTTCTTGGCGTCGGCCGTGATCGCATAGTGGTCCATCCAGATCTCGGTCATGGGTGAACCGAGCACCCACTTCCATGGCTCGGGGTCGCCACCGGCGTCGGCAATGCGAACGTACGCCTGACGGGCGTCGCCATTCCAGGCCGCAGACATCACGTACGCGCCTTCGGCGATCGCCGTCGACGGGTACGAGTCGAATGCCTTGATGTGTGGCGCGAACTCCTCGACCAGGAACTTCTCGGCGGCATCAAGGTCTGCTTCTTCCTCGGTGTTCCAGCTGATGCCATTGGCCCAGAAGTACGGCCCGAGCACATTGTCGCTGGTGTCGAGCGCCGACATCTCGCCACTGGCCTCGTTGGCGGCTGCGTCGAAGAAGTCGCCCCACGTCTTCAACTCACGCGTGATCACCGACGAGTCGTAGATGAAACCGGTAGAGCCCCAGTCGCGCGGCACGGCATAGTCGTTGGTGGGATCCCACTCGCGGCCGAGGTACACCGGGTCGATGTTGTCCCAGTTGGGGATCTTCGACTTGTCGAGCTTCAGCAGCAGTTCCTTGGCGATCATCTGCGGCAGGTACGGCCCGGTGGGCACGATGAGATCGAATCCGCTGTTGCCCTTGGTGGCTTCGAGCTTGGCGATCAACTCCTCGTTCGAGGCGTAGTACTGCACGTTCATGGTGACGCCGATCTCGTCACTGGCCTCCGAAACCAGATCGGGGTCGTGATACTCACCCCATGTGTACAACGCCACGGTGCCCGATGCCTTGACGGGTGCAGCGGTGCCGCCTGAGGCGCTGGTGCCTTCGGTCGACGTGGCAACGTTGTCGTCGCCACAGCCGAGGAGCACGAGTCCCATCCCCGCGCCAAGGGCGAGGAAGTTGCGGCGGCTGACCATGCTTCGGTGGAACGAGGCCGGAGCCAGAATTCGAACGGATTCGGTAGTCATTGGTTCTCCCTGGAGGGTCGTTGGATCTGCTACGCCGGAAGTCCGGCGGTTTCTGTGGTTGGATCGGAAAGGACAAGGTCGGCCTGACGGGCCGAGAAGGAGTAGACGTCGTCGCTGGCCCACCGGCACCACACGTGATCACCCGGTACCACCTTGGGTGCCTGCTGTCGCGGCAACAATACGACGAGGTCGCGCTTCGCGGTACGCACCACGTACTGCAACGTGTCACCGAAGTGCGACACACCGGCGACCGAGCCGGCGATGACATTGGTGTTGGTTCCGGGGTCTGTGGTGTCGATGGTGAAACACTCCGGCCGTACCGCAGCGAGCGCGTCGCCGCCGGCCTGCACCTCCTCGTCGGGGCGGGTGACGACAAACACCGTGCCGTCGTCGGCCACCATCCCGTCGGAGGTCGCCTGGCCGCGCCAGAAGTTGTTGCGACCGATGAAGCCGGCAACGAACGCTGTGGCCGGTCGCTCGTAGACCGTCTCCGGGTCGCCGAGTT
>JANOJI010000480.1:0-6552 GCA_031408175.1 Ilumatobacteraceae bacterium | reverse complement strand
GCACTCCTCGAAGGCAACCCGCATTCGGGGCTGACGGGGCGGCGACGGTTCAGCTCAGTCGAAGCGGAGGTGGATCGCGCACTCTGGGGCTTCGGCGCGGCGGAACAGCTTGCGGATGAGATCGCTGAGCGCGAGCCACATCACCACCACTCGATACTTGCGGCGCACCGCGGCGCGAATCCGGTGGGCGTCGTCGCCGAGCAACACCTCGGCAGTCGCAGTCACCACGGCGGAGCCCGGCTGCACTTTGCCGCGCATGCCGCACGGCTGCAGGGTGACCGCAGGATTGTTGCGAATCCGCTTCACCTTGCCAGTCGAGTCCTCGGTGGTAAAGCCTCCTGTCCCGTCCGGTAGCCCGACGATCCAGACGGGCATGGCCACGGCAGCGCCGTTCTTGCGGAAGGTCGTCAGCAACACGTACTTCTCGTCGGTGATGGCCACGCCGGAACGCTAGCAAGGCCGCCATCGGCGCCGCTCCAGGTAGCGTCGCCCCACGTGACCGACACCCACTCCGACCCAGCCACGGGCTTGAGCAGCGCGGAGGTGGCCGATCGGGTCAGCCGGGGTCTCACCAACTTGGTGCCCAACGCGCCAACTCGAACGGTCGGTCAGATCGTGCGTGGCAACGTCTTGTCGCCCATCAACCTCATCGTCGCCATCTTGGCGGCGCTGGTGATCGCTGCCGGATCACCGAAGGACGCGTTGTTCGGTGGAGTCATCGTTGCCAACAGTGTGATCGGTGTGGTGCAAGAACTCCGCGCCAAGCGTGTGCTCGACCAGCTGCGCGTCGTGAACGCGCCGCGGGCCCATGCCGTGCGCGATGGCGTCGTCATCGAACTGCAGGTGCACGAGTTGGTGCTCGACGATGTCGTGGAGTTGCGCACCGGCGCACAAGTGGTCGCCGACGGTGTGATCTTGACGCACGAGAACCTGGAGATCGACGAGTCGTTGCTCACGGGTGAGGCCGACCCCGTCGTCAAGGCCGAAGGCGACGACGTCCTGAGCGGCAGCGCGGTGGTGGCAGGCACTGGCCGAATGGTGGTGACGAAAGTTGGCGCGGAGAACTACGCGGTGAAACTCGCCGAGGAGGCACGTCGCTTCACATTGGTCAACTCCCCGCTGCGCAACGATGTGAACCGCATCGTCACGTGGGTTGGCTTCCTCATCATTCCGGTCGGGCTGCTGTTGGCGAGTAGTCAGTTCTTGCGCCGCGACGAGGGCTGGCGGCAATCGGTCATCAGCACCGTCGCCGGCCTCGTGGGCATGGTACCGGAAGGTCTGGTGTTGCTCACCAGCGTCGCCTTTGCCGTCGGAGTCGTGCGACTCGCTCGGCAGCGTTGCCTGGTGCAGGAACTGCCGGCCATCGAGGTGCTCGCTCGCGTCGACGTGCTCTGCGTCGACAAGACGGGCACGATCACCGAGGGATCGATGGACCTTGCCGATGTGGAGCTGCTCGATCAGGCCGACCGCGCCGTCACCGACGCGGCACTGGGCGCGCTCGCCCAACTCGACCCCGACCCGAACGCGACATCGCGCGCCCTTCAGCGCGCCTACACCGAGCCAAGTTCGTGGACGGTGACGGGCCGCGTGCCATTCTCGTCGGCGCGCAAGTGGAGCGGGATGAGTTTCGCCGATCACGGCACCTGGGTGCTTGGCGCTCCAGAGAATGTGCTGACGTCGGGGTACGCCGGAGATCTTCGCGACAACGTGGAGTCGCATGCGCTGTTGGGTCAGCGAGTGCTGGTGCTGGCCAAAGCCGAGGGCACGTTCACCGATGGTCCTGAGGCCACGCTTCCCGCAGTCACCGCTATCGCACTCGTGCTGCTCGAAGACATCGTGCGCAGCGATGCGCCGGCCACGTTGGCCTACTTTGCCGAGCAGGGCGTGGCGATGAAGGTGATCAGCGGCGACAACAACGTCACGGTCGGGGCAGTGGCTCGACGCGCCGGGCTCGCCGGCTGGGAAGACAACATCGACGCCACAACCATGGCGCACGAAGACAGCGAAGAATTTGCCGACTCTCTCGAACACAACACCGTCTTCGGACGGGTCACACCCCATCAGAAGCGGGCGATGGTGCGCGCCCTGCAAGCGAGAGGTCACACCGTCGCGATGACCGGCGACGGCGTGAACGACGTGCTCGCACTGAAGGATGCCGATTGTGGTGTGGCGATGGCATCCGGCAGCGAGGCAACGCGCGGCGTCGCCCAACTGGTGCTGATGGACTCGAACTTCGCGGCGATGCCTGCGGTGGTCAGCGAGGGCCGCCGGGTCATCAACAACATCGAGCGGGTGGCCAGCCTGTTCCTGGCCAAGACGACATACAGCGTGGTGCTGTCGGTGCTCACCGGTGTCTTCGCCCTGGCGTACCCGTTGCGGCCGATCCACCTCTCGATCCTCAGCTGGTTCACCATTGGCCTGCCGGCGTTCTTTCTCGCCCTCGAACCGAACAATCAACGGGTCAGCGATGGCTTCCTGCGACGCGTGCTCGGCAAGGCCGTCCCCGCAGGTCTCGTCATCGCCACGGTGACGATGAGCGTGTTTGCGCTCGTGCAACTCGACAACTCGATCGACGCCGATCACGCCCGTACGGTGGCGGTGCTCGTGGCCGGCTCGGTGGCGTTGATGAACCTGTACCGAGTTGCCCGCCCGTTGAATCGGCTACGCGCCGCACTGGTCATCACCATGGCCGCCTTGTTCGCGCTGGCGTTCATGACGCCCTGGACGCGCGACCTGTTCGAACTCCCCCAAACCGCCGCATGGGCGTATGGCTTGGCGGCTGCATTCATCGCCTGCGCATGGCCACTGCTCGAAGTTGGAAGTCGGGTCGCAACGCGCTGGCGTCGCCGATAGGGTCCGCCGCAGCGGCTTCCCCCGAACCACAACTCGATCCTTCGTTCGGGAGGAAATCATGTCGTTTCGCCGCCCACGCCTGCGCAGTCGCAGGCATGTCATCGACATCCACTTCGGCGACCAGCCGTGCTATGTGTGGCTGCCCAATCCTGATGAGCCGCTGGTTGTTGCCGAGTTCGCCGACGCCGCCAACCTGGCCACCGGCGTGCTCGACATGCCGGTCGACAAGCAAGTGATGGTGCTGCTCGACGAGCGACGCCAGGTCACGGCAATGTTCGCCGATCCACCCACTGAACTCGGCCTGTTCGTCGGTTGGTGCGACGGGCCGGGCCTCGAGGTGCCGTTCTCGCAGACGATGATGATCTGTCTTGCCGACTACGTGCCCGAGGCGCAGCCCGACGAGCGAGACCGCATCGGCTACTTCGAGTTGCGGCGAATTCACATGCTGCAGGGTTTGCTGTTGCTGGACATCTTGATGGTCGACCACGAGCGCGTGCAGAGCCTGGCCATCGCGTGCGATCGCGACGCCGTGTGGTTCGAGGAATTCGCCCCGATGGAGGCGGCCTAGTCGTCACGGCGATTTACCATGTCCGAATGACCATTTCCGTCGTCACCGGCGCCAACAGCGGCATCGGCCGCGCTACCGCCATCCACCTTGCCCTGCAGGGCCACACCGTCTACGGCACTGTGCGCAGCGTCGACAAGGCGGGCAAGCTGCAGGCGATGTCGGCCGCGGCGCACGTCGAGATCAACCTCGTCGAACTCGATATCGCCGACGACGAGTCGGTGAGCACCGGCTTTGCGCGGATCCTCGACGAGACCGATGGCCGCGTCGACGTGCTGGTCAACAACGCAGGCGTGGGCGGCAACGCCGTCGCCGAGGAATGCCCGCCGGCGACGTACCTCGACGTGATGAACGTCAACCTGTGCGGGGCGGTGCGCTGTTTGCAGCAGGTGCTGCCGGGCATGCGCGCCCGGCACAGTGGAGCGGTCGTCAACATCACCTCGATCGCCGGTCGCATTGCCGCCCTCGCCCAGTCGCCGTACGTCGCTTCGAAGTGGGCGTTCGAGGGACTGAGCGAGGGCCTCGCCCAGGAGTTGGCGCCGTTCGGGATCCGAGTCGTCATCATCGAGCCCGGCGTCACCAAGAGCGCGATCTTCGCCAAGAACATCGATGCCCCGAATCAAAGCGGTGCCTACGACGTCCACTACCGACGCCTGTTCCAGTTCTACGCGGCTGGGTACGCGCAGGCCACCGATCCGTTCGAGGTCGCCCGCCTCATCGAGCACGCTGTCACCACTGACACACCGCAACTGCGCTATCCGGTCAGTTGGGGAGGACCTGAGATCATTGCCGGACGAGCCGCGCTGTCGGACGAAGCATGGGTGGCGCTTGGAGCGCACGCCGACGACGCCGACTACTTCGCTGCGTTCCAATCAGCGTTCGGACTCGACCTGACCACCACCTGACTTCGGGAGCATGCCATAGCGGTCTGGAACTCTCCGTGCGCATTGGCTTGTCTGTGTCAGCACACAGGACGACCGTCGCACTGGGAGCTGACAGGGATGGCTATTCGGCGGCGTCGGCCAAAGCTGAGCGGTGCAGCACGGCCCAGGTCGGCCTGATGACGACGCCATCACCGTTGACCTCGCCCTCGCCGTCGACGATCAACGAGTACCCGTCGGGCTGCTGCGGCGGGAACATCAACACCACCAGCGGGTAGCGCACCACGTTGGCGCGACTGGAATGGCCGGTCTCGCAGCGCAGGCCGACCTTCACCAGCGACGGCTTGACCGCCAGTAGATGCGGTCGCTCTTCACCGGTGGTGACGAGGTAACACCACGGATACTCGCCGAGCTTGTCGGCCAGGTCTTCGAGCGCAACCGCGATGCTCACACCGTCAGACTACTTGGCGCCCATCAAGGTCAGGGCCAGATCGAGCAAGCCTTCGGAATCGTCAACAACGGGAACGGATCCACCGCCGCGCCACCCTTTGGAAAGACGCCGAAGTGCAGGTGATAGTTGCCCGGGCCCGGGTTGCCGGTATCGCCGACGTAGCCGATCAACTGGCCCTTGGTCACCGTGTCGCCAAGAGTCAGCCCGGCAGCAAACGCCGAGAGGTGTCCATAGAAGTAGTAGGTACCGTCGCCCAGCCTCACGTACCAGGAGTTGCCCGAGAGCGTCGCGTTCGGCTGACCATTGACTGTCTGGCGCCACAGCACCCCGTTCTCGACGGCGTAGATCTCCGTGCCGAGGGCGGCCATGATGTCGAGTCCCAGATGGCTACGACCGTCGGGTCGGTCTTGACCGAAACTGGTCTTGCTCATCCCGCAGCGCGGCTTGGGATCGAGCGGGAACATGACGACTCCGGATTGGCTCAACCGAACGGCTGGCTTCAGCGCGACGGCTGGGATCTCCAGCCGTTGCGGCCCAGTGGTTGCGGCCTGAACGTTGCTGTTCGCAACGACACCGACGCCGATCGTCAGCACGGCCGCAGCGAGTGCCAGTGCAAATCGACGATCAAGATGGGTCGAGAACATGTACGAACTTCCGTGAGATGACGCAACAGCCGAACCGCCCGCCAAAAGAGTATCGGCATCCTCAAGGCTTGACTAGAGCCGAAGTTCACGAATTTGTAATGTGTTCGCCAACTGATGACGCATCGAACACGACGTCAGCGCAGCATCGTTACGGGCCCACCGCGAGATCGACATCGAGAATCGCCTGATCCTCAGGGTCGGCGACCGGCAGCGCCTTCGCCAGTTCCCAGCTCTCAAGTGCGGCAATGTCGTCGCCCAGTGCCTTCAGCGCTCGGGCCCTCGCCTCGTGGGCGTATGCCAGGTCGAAGTCGGCGAGCCCGTGCTGCTGACACACGGCCATGCACGTGTCGGCGTAGCGCAACGAGAGTTCCGGTTGACCAGCAAGCAATTGCACCTTCGCCAGCAACCACGCTCCGCGGGCTTCGTTGGCGGGTATACGACGCACCGCGCGAGCCCAGTGATAGGTCGACGCGTATGCCCTCCGCAACATCTCCTCGTCGTTCTCCGGTGTGCGCTCGGCCTCGATCATTTCCCACGTGGAGTTGTTGCACTCGATTCCTTGCGCTCGATGCCACTCGCCCGCCGCATCCTCGATCGGGCTCAGCTCGGTGGTCATCGGCGGCAGCGATTCACCGGTCTCGATCACCGTCTTCAACCCGTCGAGCACGTACACCCAGCCGTCCTTCACGTTGGCCCATGTCAGCGGGCTGCGGGCGAGGTCCCCGTGTTCGAGCCGCAGTCGAGTCAAACAGTCACCAACCGGTTCGACGATCCATTCCACCCGGCCCGGCGGCTCCTCCGCCATCGCTGCGTCATAGAGCACATGCCACGTCATGATCAAGCGATTGGGCGGGTCGACCTCCTCGATCACACCGTCGATCGCCGGCCGGCCCTCGCCCAAGGTGGTGCGAAATGGCTCACCCATGGGCGGCGGCGAATAGAACGAGGTGGCGTGGAAGTAGCGGCGCGTCCACGACGGCTCGACGATAGCGTCCCACACCTGTTGGGGCGTGGCCCTGATGTAGATCTGGTAGACGTGCTTGGTGATGGCCATTTCAGGGCTCCTATGACGTGCCGCGCTCGAGATCACGCCGAACATCAACCATCGCGCGGGTGAACGGTTGGGCGTACTTGCTGACCCAACGGTCGGCGATTTCG
>JANOJI010000477.1:0-9698 GCA_031408175.1 Ilumatobacteraceae bacterium | reverse complement strand
GGTGCTGTGTACATCGTTGGGGCAGATGCGGCGGTGTTGCGGGTCACCAACAGCGAATCAACGGTGATCGCAAACGCAGATCCGGCACTCGGCGTTCCCGGCGGCATCGCCGTAGCGTCGGACGGTGCCGTGCTGCTGTCGACTCCAACTGGCGTTCAGTCGATCGTCGACGGTGGTGCTCCAACCGTATTGCTCGACGCCGCAACCGCAGGTCTTGGCGCGACCCCTGGCCCGATCACGCTCGACGGTGTCGGCAACCTCTATCTCGCCGACAACGACACGCACCGCATCATCCGCCGGGGTACCGATGGGGCGCTGAGCTTGATCGCAGGGTCTGGCGCAGCGGCCACGCCCGGTCCCGTTGTCGGTGACGGTCAACCGGCAGGGTCGGTGCCGATCGGTACGGTCACCGGGCTGGCGATCGACCCGGCCGGCAACTTGCTGTTTGCCGACTCGACGGCGCTGGCGATCCGAGGGGTGGCCGCTGACGGCACGCTGTCGACACTCGCCGGCGGTGGCGCAACCCCTGTGTCTGCCGCCGACGGAACGTGGATCGCCGACGGCGCGGCGGCCAGCACGGTCGCATTCCTGGCACTCGACGGATTGACCGTCGACGCTTCGAGCCGTGTGTATGTCACCGATTCAGTGAGCGGGGCGATCGTGCGGATCCTTGCTGATCGCACGGTCGAACTCGTCATCGCTCGGCAGGTCGGGTTCCAACCGGTCGACGGGATCGCCGCCCGTGAAACCGCCGTCACTGCCGTCGGTGCTGTCTCGACCGATCGAGCGGGCACCCTCTACTTCGAGGACGGCCCAGCACTCCGGTCTCTTCCTGGCTCCTGAAGGTGGTCGCGGCGCCACCGTCGCTGGGACGGTCAGCGTGTGACACCCGAGTGCGCGGCACCCAGGTTCCTGATGATCACCGTCCCGATCCTCGATCAGTCGGCGATTCCGGCGTAGACGTGTTCGAGCGTGCGGGCGGCGACGTCGCACACTTCGACCAGGGTCGGGTCGGCGAGCGGGTCGGTGGCGAGGGTTCGCCAGCGACCGATTCCGGCGAGTGCTGCGGTACGCACCGCGGCCGACGTTGCCGACGCATCGAGACCGACCAACAACGAAGGGGCCAGACCCGACAACAGCCGATCGAGTTCTTCACGTTCGCGGTCCGCCAAGATCACGGCACCGGACCCGACGAGGTGAGCAGCCCGGACTTGGGCGAACTCGACTGTCGTCGCTTCGATCTGCTCGACTCGACGTTCGATGTCGGCTGCCGCAGTCGGGTCGGTCTCCTTGACTGTGCGGGCGATCGATCGAAGCGCCGTGAGCCCCGAGCGCGCTTGCAGGACCCGCGCACGCGGGGCGAAATGACGCGAGATCAGATCGCGGAGAGCAATCAGTCCTGATCGTTGTACGAGGATCGGCCCTAGTGTTGCGGCCGTTGTCGCCCGACCCGACCGCACCTCGTCAACTGCCAACCGGATCCCGAACATGCCGAATCGAGCCAGCAGCTCGCGCCGCGACTCGACGGTCAGTTCGGAACTCGAGAGTTCGCAGAACTGATCGGCGGACATCAACATGCTCGCCAACGTGTCGGGGTCGGTGGCTGCAAGCATGCGGAGCGCGGCGGCCTCATCCTCACGGAGTGTGAGCCCGGTCTCCGCCAACAACCCGGCAAGCGGCACCACGGCTGCGCACAATCCGCGCAACTGAGGGTCGACCTCGTAGCGATGGGCGATCCGAGCCGATGACTCCATCGCGTCAGCCCGCCCGGCGCCGATCTCGTCGGCGCGGCTGAGAACCGCAACGGCATTGACCGGGGACGCGGCGGTCACCGAGCGGTCCATGAATGCATCGAGGAAGGCGATGTCGGCGCGATGGGCATGTCGAATCAGGTAGATGACCGCGTCCGCGTCGCTCGGCCGGTCCGGGTCGGCCTCCAGAAAGTCGCGCGTCCTGCGTGAGTTCTCGTCGTTGATACTGGCGAGACCGGGTGTATCGATCAGCGTGATCGATTCGAGCGCCGACGTCGGCCACGACACCTCGATCGTCTCGACGTCACGTTCGTTGAGCGTCCCGAGTTTGATATCCAGAGAACCGCCCGAGCGGGCGAAGGCGAGCGACTCTTGGCGACCGTCACGCAGGCGGGCGACCACCTCGTAACCCTGACCGCGGCGATAGCGACTGACGATCTTGGTGCATTCGCCGGCGTCGGTCGGAGCGAGCCGCTCGCCGACCAGGGCGTTCAACAGCGTCGACTTGCCGGCTTTCACCCGTCCGGCAATCGCTACCTGTAGCGGTCCACTGAGCCGATCAACGACCGCTTGCGCCTGTTCCCGAATCGTCGCCGATGCCGCGGAGGCACAGATCTGCCTGGCGACGGCTACTACCTCGTCGGCAACGTTGGATCGATCCGGCGCCGTCATGGCGCGACCCTGGAGAGCGCGGCCTCGAATTTGGCCATCGTGTCGATCTGCGATGCCAGGTCGGCCCCGCGCTTGGTTCGGTCTTGAGCCGACGACTGTGCGTCGGCCTGCGCCCGAGTCGCGGTATCGGTGTACGTGCGCACGAGCTCGGTGATGCGAGCCGTGAACTCGTCGCGAAGATCACGTTGGATCTCCCGAACCAAGTTGCCGATCTGATTGCCCATCTCGAACTGCACGTCGTCGAGGAACTGTCGAACCTGGCTGCGGGCGGCCTGTCGGCGGGCGGCGATCTTGCGTTTGCGATCGTCGGCGAGCCCCATGCCGCCGAACACGGCGCCGATCCCCAGCAACACCGGGTTGGACGCGATCAGCACACCGGCTGCGGTCGGCAGGAACGTACCGAGCATGCCGAACATGTAGATCCCGCCCTGCGCGCCGCGGATGGTCGTGATCGAGGACGTGAACGCCTTCTTGCCACCCGACGCGTCCTTCTCCAGCGCTTTGCCTTGCCACATCTCAGTGACGTCGAAACTGGCTCCGATCGGTGAGAGTTCAGCGAGGTCGAGGTGTTCGTCGCGAAGCAGTTCAACCACTTCGGCACGGATGTCGTTGCGGCCCTGTTCGAGATCGACGAACACGTTGGTGACTTCGTCCGCCACGACCGTTTGGATGTACCGCGCCAGATCATCCCACTCGCTGCCTTTGGTGAGCTCTTCGATCCGTTCGTCCATCATGCGCGAGATGTTTCGGCTCGCCCCACGGAATCGATAGTTCACGTTGTTCGATAGGTCGGCCACTTGGTCACCGACCAGCACGTTCCACTTCGCGGCTGGGCCGCGCAGGAACTCGAGCCGAGCCTTGGCTTGTTCGAGGGCGCCGAGCGCCTCGGCCGCCGTAGCCGGATCCGCCAGGATCCCTTGCTCGGCACGCAGACCGGCCAGAACCTGGCCGATGATCGCCAGCACATCGCTCACCGAACGTCTCGTCGCGGACGCTTTGGCCGGCGCGACGACGTCGTCACCGAGGTGCTTGACAACATCGGGGACACGGCTCAACTCGTTGAGCGACCTGTCTTTTCGTTGTAGCGCCTCGTTGCGCAGGGCACTGCTGACGGCGACCATCGGCGGGGAGAAACCGGCCCTCTGGAAGTGGCCCCGGTTGAGGTCCATGATTCGCTGCCAGTTCGGGTAGAGGTCGATCTTGGTCTGGGCGAACAACACGGTCGGGCACAGATCGCTGGCGCGATGCAAGAATTCGACCTCCGGGGCACTCAGCTCGGCCGAGGCGTCGCTGACAAAGATCAATCCGTCGGCGAACGGCAGAAAGCTCAGTGTGGCCGCAGCATGGCCGGCACCGAGCCCGCCCATTCCCGGCGTATCGACCATGACGAGACCTTGTTTGAGCAGGGGGCTGGGTACGACGATGTCGACCCGTTCGACACGCTTGTGGTTGCCGGGATTGCCGACTTCACTGACCCAGTCGCCGACCTGTTCGATCGGGATCGTCTCCGTCGTGGGCGGATCGCCGGCCGCACCGGACTCGGCTTTGCGGCGCACGACAGCGCCCGATTGCTCCCCCCAACGCACGAGCGTGATCGCCGACGTCGCCAGGTCGTCGTCGACAGGACAGACGGACTGACCGAGCAGGGCGTTGATCAGCGAGCTCTTGCCCTGCTTGAACTCTCCGACCACACACACGACCGTCGCCGGACGGCGGAGTCTGGCCGCCGCGATCGATGCTCGCTCGGCCAGGTCAGCGCGCCCGATCCCTTGGAGCGTCCGGGCGACTTCGATGATGAGCGCCTCTGGACCGGCGGGCGCTGGGGTTGCGGTGCTCGGTGGTGCTGACGTGTCGGTCATTGGCCGATATCGTCCCACACCTCTTCGGCGGCCGACTCGGCGATCTCGCTGCTGACAATGTCGGACGTGAGGTCGTCGAACGTATTGGCCTCGACGAGCTCGACGATCTGCGCGACTTCGGTCTCTCCCGACGAGATCGCTTTGCTGAGATCGCCGGAACCGGCCAGTACGCTCACTGATTCGGCCAGAGGATTTGGACTCTGTTGGGGTGCCGCCTCGGTGAGTGCCGCATCGCTGCTGCCCAGTGCGGCGGCAAGACCGCCATCGCCGATCAGTGCGCCCTCGAATCCGGTGACGTCGACGTCACCATCGATGCTGGAACTTCGCTCGCCTGCGGCTGACCTGGTGCCCACGACCTCCACCGACGCATCGATACCCTTGCCGCCGGCGCTGATGCCGCCGTCGGCTTCGATCGTGGTCGTACGGTTGCCGGCCTCGTCGGCGACGCTGCTGAATCCGGCGTGTGCGTCGGTGGCGACTCCCTTGCCGCCGAGCCCGGTCGCGGAGGCCTCGAACCCTGTGTCGACGAGCACGTCACCATCGCCGACCTCTACCGAAGCGTCGGTGTGCAGGCTGGCGCCGCTGCCGAGCGGGCCGTCGATCAGCACGTCGGTGGTCGTCGAGGCGCTGAAGCCCTCGAGTCCGAGTTCGACGGAGGCGTCGTTGTGGAAGCTGGCGCCGGTATCGAGCGGCCCATCGACCAAGACATCGACCACCGAGGTTGCTCCCCAAGTGCCATCGGCGTTGCGATACAGCTCGCCGGACACTTCGCCGCCGATCGATCCGAACGGCAGTGGCAACGTTGCCTGGATCTCGCCGCCGATCGAAATTGTGCCATCGGTGCCGATGTTGAGATGACCTTCTGCATACGGCAGCGGCCCCCAGTCGACGCCGAGCGACCCGCTCATGGCGAGCCCTTCGTCGGAGTCGTAGGAGATCTCGCCGCTGGCGATTCCGACGTCGAAGCCCGCATGAGCGTCGAATCCCTGCTCGCCTACGCTGACGCCGACCGACGCGAAGCCGAGGTTGAGTTCGCCAGTCAGCTGACCATCTTCATAGTCGACATCGATGACACCACCCGTGATGAAGTCGACCGGGTCGAAGATCACGGCGTCGGCCACGGTCAGCGTCCAGTCGACGACGTCTTCGACCACATCGACGACGGCCTCGGCCACGTCTTCGACGACTTCGACGACGGCCTCGACGACGTCCTCAGCCGCCTGACCGACCCACTCCACGGCATCCTCGACGGCGTTACCGACGTCGTTCCAGAAGTTGTCCCAATCGCTCATGCCGCAGCTCCCTCTCGTTGTCTCATCGGCCGAACTCGGCAGGTATCAGTGATCGTAAAGATCTCGGCAACGACCGTCACCGGGAGCCTTCCCGGTTCGTCGTGCAGTACAGTCAGGGCATGGCGGACGAAGAAGTCAAACACGCATCGACGACGGGGATCGCAGTGCACCCGAGTTCGATGATCCCTGGCATCCCCCGATTCGTTTTCGCTGTACCCGACGGTTGGGTCATCGACGAGGCGCCCGGAGCGTTGTGCGTCGTCAGGCAGCCCGTTGCCGATGACGACGGGTTTTGGGTGAATGCGATCTTTCGTCACGACACGGTCGCCCGCTCGGTCGATTTCGAACGCGCCGCCAAGGCCACGTGGGCGAAGTTGAAGAAGACCACTCCGAGCGCCGAGGATCACGGTGAACGGATCGCTCGATTCGGGGACAACATCGTCTACCTCCGAGGCGTCAATCTCGACGGCCCGACGGGTCGGCCTCTGGCACAGGTTCAGGCGATGTTCTTCGCCCCCGTCACCGAAGGCGGCAAGCTCGTCGACTTCTTCCAGATCATCGGAACGAGCCAGCGAGACGAGTCGGTGCAGGCCAACATGAACGCCTTCGTCGACCTGATCTCGAGCTTCCGCTTCGTCTGAATCGGGCGCTCTTCGTTCGCAGCTCACGGCTCGAACGAGAGCGTGTCGGGTGCAGCAGGCGTGATGTCGCCGGCGATGTCGGCGGCAAAGTCGACCTCATCCGGCACGAGATCGTCGACTGGAACGGGGATCGGCTCGATCTCCGCCATCGGCGGCACAACTACCTCGACGATGTCGACGACCTGATTGGTTTCGATCAGCCCGGCGACGGTATTGGGGGCGTTGACCACGATCTGTTGGCCGAGGTCGACGACCGCCGGCTCTGCCCGCCCAACCATCGAGGCAACCGATGCATCGCCGAGCACATCGTCGGCGAGGTGTATCGGCGAGTCGATCGCGGCAGCGACTAGCGTGACGGGCGAGACGTCGGCGGGCGCGTCGCTGATCAATACTGGCTGTTCTGCTGGGGGGATGTACGTCGCTCTCACGTCGGTGATCTGCTGCTGCATGGCCGGGCCATCGTCGTCCTTCACGTCGAATGATCTCCCTGCTGGGACGCCGATGTCGGACGTCTCAAACTGCATCTCCGACTCCGCTCCCGGTTCGGCGATCATCATGTCGAAGTCGTCCTTGAGGCCGCCATCGGCTGGTTGGTCGAGGCCGATCAGGATTGCTGCCGGGTCGACCTCCTCAGCGAGATCGGCGAGCTCGGTCGGCTCCAGTTCTGCCGTGTCGAGTGCGTCTGCCGTCAGGACGAACGATTCCGACGTCGACTCTTCGACGGTCGCATCTTCGTCGCTCGGTTCGTCATCGGAGACCTCGTCTTCGTCCTCGACCGCGGTGTCGACCGGAACAGCCGTTGGCGTCTCACCATCGGCTGGGGTCGCGGCTTCGGCCTCGTTGTCACGTTGCGCCTCTTGGATCAAGGCATCGATCTTCTGATCTTGGGTGAAGTCCTCGACGCGTCGGTCGTAGTCGTCGCGGAGGTCGGCCAGCGCTTCCTGCGTAGTCTGACCAGGGGCCGGATCGAACCTCTCGACCGCGTCGATCAGTTCTTGGCGGAGTTGTTGGGCGTCCTCGGGGCTCGTTCCCGGCGGTGCCTCGAAGTTGTCGAGCCGTTCGAGCAGCGTCGCTCGCGCTGCCTCGAACTCGGCATCGACCGAAGGGGGCGCTGGCTGCGCGGCAGGGGCGACGGTTTGAGACGCTGCCGCGGCAGGTGTCGCTGACGGCGCGTCGGCCGGCCCGCTGTCGGCTCCAGTGGTCTGGGCGGACGCCGGACGCCGTACACCCGCAGCCGCAGCTGCCTGTGATTGAGCACCATCGCCACCGCCCTGTGTCGATTCGGTCTCGGAGCGCTGTGCCTGCCGCGGTGCCGCCTCGCGGGGCGCGACCCGTGCCGCAGCAGCTTCGACGAGCGGAGTCCCGAGCGGCCCGGCGACCGGCTCGGTGACCGGCTCGGTGACCGGTTCGGCAACGACCGCGGCATCGCTTGGCGCTGCCGCGTCGAACGCATCCATGCTGTCGTAGTCCGTGGTCTCTCGCTCACTGCGGTCGGCGGTCTCGACTGGTCCGCCGACCGGTTCGTCATCGTCGCCGCTGGCGGCGTCAACGACGTCGTCGCCGTACATCACGCCTGCCGCCACGGCGGCCGCCGCTGCCGCGGCACCTCCGGCGAGCTTGGCGGCCTTCGACGGGCCCTTCTTCTTCGCCGCCGGTGGTGGTGGCGGCGGAGTTGACCGACCGCCCGCAGGGGCGGCTGGAACTGAACCGGCCGGAGGGGTCGTTTGGTCACTCATGATGGTCTCCCTGGGCGAAGCCGAGGCTGTGTCGGCGATGGATGTGAAAGGTTGGGAAGATGGGGCAGCGATCGATTCGGCCGCCCCGGAGGCGACGACCAGTTTCGAGTCGAAGTCGTTGAGTACTGGTCGACCGAGGTGTCCGGCGACCATTTCGGCGACGAGTGGGATACGCGATCCACCCCCAGAAAGAATGATTCCGGCGAGATCCTCTGGGGTCATGTCGGCGGCCGCAATCGCTCGATCGAGGGCCTGCAAGGTTTCGGCGATGTACGGACGCAGCGCCGTTTCGAACTCGTCGCGAGTCACGCGTACCGAGGTGTCCAGCCCAGGCATGACGACGATGACGGAAGCGTCACTCTTGGTCGACAGTTCATGCTTGGCTGCTGTGCAGGCAGACCGGAGCACCGTAACGGCGTGGCGCACTCCGTCGTCGTTGCGATCGAGCCGCTCCAACGCTCCACCGAGCGCCGTCGCCACGTGTTCGAACACCAGTTGGTCGATCTCTGCGCCGCCACAACGCTCGAGCGACTGAGGTGTACCTACCAGTGAGGGTTCGGATTCGGCGAGGGACACGATGGCGGCGTCGAAGGTGCCGCCGAGGTCGTACACAGCCACGTTGTCGCCATTCGAGATCTTTCCCGCCGACGCGTAACGGCGAACGGCGGCTACCGGCTCGGAGATCAACTCGACGTCAACGAATCCGAGCGACGTGCCGATCGTTTGCAGCAACTCGAGCTTGTAACCGCGCCACGAGGCCGGATGGGTGAGCGCGAGAGTTGTGGTCGAGGTATCGATGCCTGAGGTGGCGACGACCGCCTGAAGCAGTGCGCCGACCAGTGCGTCGGGCTGGATCGCCTCGCCATCGAGCACAATGGGGGTGGTGTCGCCGAATCGCCGCTTGAGCTGGCGTGTTCCGCGAGCCGGCTGGGCAGCGAGCACCTGTTCGGCTTGCGCACCCGCGACGAGGCCGTCTTCTCCGAGCGCCACCGCTGACGGAATCTCGGGGGTCGCACCAGACTCGGGGGCCTGGACGGCGACTGTCACCAAAGTGCCGAGGTCGACTCCCAGTCGGGGGCGAAGGCTGACGCTGCTCACTCCCGCACGGTACGTCATCACCCTGGGTCTGCGAACCGGGTGGATTCCCTGATTTAGGTCGAATCGTCGTCGAGTTGGTCGTCGAGTTCGTCGTCTGGCCCCTGGACGGGCGCACTCGTGACCTGCTCGAGAAATGCGCGCTGATCTGGCGTGAGCACCGATTGATCCGACGAAACTCCCACCGACGCCCAGGGGTCGGGGGCGTCAATGCCGCGGCGCTCGAGTTCTTCCTCGAGGGCTCGCCACCAGTCAGTCATCGCGGAACTCCTCCTGTTGCGGGTTCGAAGTTGGTCATTCGCACGGCGAGCTCGGTTCGCGACCGTATCCCCAGTTTGCGATACATCTGCTGCAGATGGAAGTCGACCGTCTTCACCGAAATGATCAGGGCGGCCGCGGCCTGACGATTGGTGAGCCCGCTCGCTACTGCCTCGGCGACCCTGAACTCGGCTTGGCTCAGGGCGTCAAGGCCGGGGTCCGCGTGTCGCCGCGACCGAGCCGGTTCGACGGTGGTCGGGGCCAGCGACAGGCGTTGGTCCCACGCTCGAACTCCGCATCGTTGCAGCCCTGCCCGACAGAGCGTGATCGTTTTCGATCGATCGGTCGATGGCTGTACCTCGCTGAGCCACAGGCGAGCCTCGCCAGCCTCGAT
>JANOJI010000447.1:0-2176 GCA_031408175.1 Ilumatobacteraceae bacterium | reverse complement strand
TTCGACTACGTCGTCGGAGTACTTCGCTGGCAGAGCCGAGTCATGGGCTACGCGTTCACGCTCGTCACCGACCGGTACCCGCCATTTCGGCTCGCACCATGAGCGACGCACCTTCACCTGCCGACGGGTGACGCGTGTGCGTGCTCGGCGATCCGGTTGCACGACCTGCGCCACACCCCCACGCCACGCTGATGTTGTAGCACCGCGTCCCGTTGAAGTCGTGAGCGAACGGCTCAGCACTCGACGCCGGCATTCACGATGGCCGTCTACCAACACGTGCTCCCCGGCATGCACCGCGAGGCGGCCGACACCTTCGCCCGTCTCGTCACACGACCAGCGAGCACCGAACCCACACCGCGGGCTCCAGTACCGGCGCCCATCGAATCTGGCGCTGGACCGGCAAACCCCGAGCCACGCGCTGCGTTCCCCAAGGCCTGGATGACGGTTAAAGTACAAGCGTTACTTAGAGACAGGGGAGGGAACGGTTGTGGCAACGCTGATCAGAAGCCGCTGGACCTCCTCATTCGAGGGGATGAGTCGCCGCGACCGCCAGGGTTGCGACTACGACGCCTACCTCCCCGACCCACTCGCCGGGTGGGAGCTCGCCCTTCCGGCCGATCTCGTCGCTGACCTGAGCGACGCAGAAGCAGCGATTCGCCGACTCAACGCAACCGGAACATCGCATGTCAGCCTCGAAGGGCTGGCGCGGTTCTTGCTCCGCGCCGAGTCGGTCGCCTCCTCGAGGATCGAAGGACTGGAGGCAGGGCCACGCCGGCTGCTCGATGCCGAAGTCGTGCTCGCCCAGGGCGGCAACGCCGCAGATCGGATCGCGGTCGAGGTGCTCGCCAACGTCGCCGCGATGGAGGCCGCCGTGAAGCTGGGCTCGTCGACCGACACCATCACCCTCGACGACCTCCTCGGGATCCACCGAACCTTGATGGAGCGGTCAGCGACGCCGGCGATCGGCGGCGTGGTCCGCACGGTGCAGAACTGGATCGGCGGCAGCAGCTACAACCCATGCTCGGCCGCATTCGTGCCCCCGCAGCCGGAGACCCTCGACGCGTTGCTCGACGATCTGCTCGCGTATGTCAACGGCAACGATCATCCCGCCCTCGTGCAGGCGGCGATCGCCCACGCCCAGTTCGAGACGATCCACCCGTTCGCCGACGGCAACGGCCGCACCGGGCGCGCGCTCATCCATGTCATCCTCCGCCGCCGCGGCCTCGCACCGCGCTTCGTGCCGCCGATCAGCCTCGTGCTCGCCACCTGGGCCAGCGACTACATCGCCGGCCTCACTGCGTATCGACACGTCGGGGCACCGGACAGTCCCGACCGATCGACGGGCGCGGGCACTTGGTTGCGCACGTTCGCCACCGCCGCACACCGATCGTGTGCGGACGCCGAATCCTACGCGGGCAAGATCGAAGCGCTCGATGCAAGATGGAGGGAACAACTCGGTCGAGTCCGCGCCAACTCGGCGGTCGAGCTGCTCCTCGACCTACTGCCAGGAGTCCCCGTGATCACCGTGGACAGCGCCGCACGACTGATCGGGCGATCCGAGATGCGAACTGGCGAAGCTGTCAACCGTCTCGAAGCGGCGGGTGTCCTGCGTCAACGAAACGTCGGCAGACAGCGCTATCGCGTCTTCGAAGCAGCCGACGTCGTCGACCTGTTCGCCGGTCTCGAACGAGCCCTCGCCAGCCCGACGGGCGACACGGCCACCGTACGACCGACACGTCGTGTCCCGCGCCGAGCAAGGTCCGCCGACAACGCCTGATCGCGACGTGCCGACCAGCGCACACGCCACCATGAAGGTCACAGTGGGTTGACTCCACAAGGGTGCGCTCAAGCGCCGGACGAGGTGGACACCGGCACTCGCACCGGCATCTCGTCCGCGTTGGCTGTGGCGTGGCGACGGGCCACTCGTACCAGTGCGGCTGCGCAGGCGAAGGCGGCGAGGCCGCCGAGCACGAATGGCACCCGAGGTGAAGTGGTCTGGATGACCCAGCCCATCGCCAACGCGCCGATTGGGGTGCTGCCGTACCACGCCATTTGGTGCAGCGCCATCACCCGACCCTGCATGGATGGCTCGGTCGCCTGTTGCACGGCGACGGTGTTGATCGATTGGAAGCACGCCGAGGCGAAGCCGAGCGGGATGCCGAGTAGGACGAAGGTC
>JANOJI010000398.1:0-3037 GCA_031408175.1 Ilumatobacteraceae bacterium | reverse complement strand
CTCTAGGCCCCGGCGACCGCGTAGCTCGTCATCGACAGCGAGCCCATCGCGTACCCGTCGATCAAGACCTCAGCCTTCTTGTCCGACGCGTCGGCGAGCCCGGCGATGTAGAGCAGCGGGAGGAAGTGGTCCGGTGTCGGGGCGGCGAGCCGGTATTGGTCATGCTGTTGCAGCTCCGCTGCGTTGCCGGGGCTGCCGGCCATCAACGCCATTGCCGCCTCGTTGAATTCGCGGGCCCAATCGAATGCCGCGTCGGGCCGGTTCCAATCAAGGAGTCCGAGGTTGTGCACGACGTTGCCGCTGCCAATGATGAACACGCCGCGTTGGCGAAGTCCGGCCAGCTGGGCGCCCAGCTTGACGTGGTAGTCGAACGGCTTGGTCGCATCGATCGAGAGCTGAACCACGGGAATGTCGGCATCGGGAAACATGTGCACGAGCACCGACCAGGTGCCGTGATCGATACCCCAGCTGTCCAAGTCGCTGCCGATCCACGTCGGCTTGACGAGTTCGGCGATCTCGGCTGCAAGCTCTGGATCGCCGGGGGCCGGGTAATGCACGGCGAAGAGTTCGTCGGGGAATCCGAAGAAGTCGTGAATGGTGTGCGGCCGCGCCATTGCGGTCACGGCAGTGGCGTTGATGTACCAGTGCGCCGAGATCGCCAGGATGGCGCGGGGTCGCGGTATGCCGGCAGCGAACAATGCCCAGGCGTCGGTGTAGCGGTTGTGTTCGAGCGCGTTCATCGGGCTGCCGTGGCCCACGAACGCTGCAGGCATCATCGCAGTCATGGTTTGCACAGTACCGACCCGAGATCCAGACCCATTACCGTGTGGCCGTGACGACGCAGGACGAAGGTGATCGGTTCTACCGGATCACTCGAACTGTCCTTGGCGCCGTGTACCGAGTGCTGATCCCGGTCAAGGTCGTCGGCGCAGAGCACCTGCCACGACACGGGCCCGTCATTCTGGCCGCGAACCACATCTCGTTCTTCGACACGGTCGTGCTGATGTTCTCTGTGCCCCGCCGCACGTACTTCGTCGGCAAGGCCGAGTACATGGATTCGTGGGTGACTCGACGGCTCTTTCCAGCGCTTGGGCTGATACCGATCGATCGAGCCGCCGCTCGTCAGGCAATGGCAGCACTGGGAGTTGCCGCGAACGTGTTGGAGCAAGGGCATGTCCTGGGGATCTATCCAGAAGGCACCAGATCGCGCGACGGGCTGCTGCACCGCGGGCACTCGGGTGTGGCGCAGTTGGCATTGATGACCGGTGCCCGAGTGGTTCCCGTTGGCTTGGTGGGTACTGATCGCATCCAGCCCATCGGTGCACGCGTTCCGCGACCGTTCCGTCGCGCGCAGATCCGATTCGGGCCGGCGATCGATCCCGCCTCATACGGTGGGTCGTCGCGTCGAAAGCGACAACTGCTGACCAGCGACCTGATGGACGCCATTCGCCAGTTGTGCGGTCGAGCGACCTCGGATGACTTCGCGAGCGACGAACCGCCCCTGATTCGCGGCGGCAACGAATCGGTCTATCAGGTGCACTGCGTGACGGGCCGCGGTGTGACGTGGCACCAGGCGGCAAAATTCGCCGTCGCCGAAGTGTGCGGCCGCCACGACGACGCTCGCGTCGGCGAGGTGCGCCGACTGCAATGCCATGTCGAACGAGACGGCGCAGTGCGCCTCAGCACCGAACTGGCGATCTCCGTGAAGTACCAACCTGTGCAAGGAGCACCAACATGAATGACAGCGTGTACCAGGTCGTCGAGTTGATCGGGTCGAGCAGTGACTCGTGGGAGTTCGCTGCCCAGAATGCCGTGCGCGAAGCCTCGAAGTCGTACAAGGACCTACGTGTCGCTGAGGTTGTCGAGATGGACGTGCTGATCGAGGCCGGCGCCATCATCGCCTATCGCACCAAGTTGCGCCTCAGCTTCAAGTCGGGCGCTGTCGCCTGATCGAACACGTCGGGGCCTACCGTGGCCGGGTGGATTCGAACTGCGAGTCGACCGGCGCGAGCATCATCGACGATCTGCAGCGTGCTGGCGTGGAACGCGGTGCGCTTCTGGCCCTGACCATGTCGCGTGGTGTTGGCCTGGCGTTGGCGGTGCCCGAGGGATGGTCGAGGTCGATCGCCGACGAGCATCCGGTGGAGATCGTGCGCCGAGTTGAAGCATCGCTGCGCCCGCGGTGGGTGCTGTGGGGCCGTGACACGACACGCGTACTGGTCGACTCTGGAGTGCGTATTGCCAAGTGCTGGGACATCGCCGCCGTGCAGCGGCTCTTGGTCGGTGGTTGGCGCACTGATCCCACACGAGCATGGGCCGAACTCCACGACTTGGCGGTTGACGACTTGCCCGTCGTTGCGCCAGTTGACCTGTTCACGCAACCCGACGACCTCGACCACGACGATGAACCGGTTCGTGCCGATGGCTACCTGAGACCTGAGTGGGTGGCCGATGACTTTGTCTGGACGACGGCTCGCCTTGCGCGTTGGGCACAGTTGGCTGCAGAGGTGGCCGCGCTACAAGACACGCGGCTTGGTGAACTCGTCGATCGACCGAGAGCACGCTCGGTGGCACGCTCGGAATCGGCTGCCGAGGTGCTGTGCGCCGAGCTCACCGTCGATGGTCTGCCGATGGATCGCGCTGCCGCCGAATCGATCGTCGAGTCGTTCATCGGGCCGCGGCCACAAACCGAGGTCGAGGCCGCCGAGCAGCGTCGAGCACGCGATGCCGAGGTCCTGCGTCATTCGTCGAACGCAGCGGTTGACCTCCGCAATCCGGCACAGGTGAAGTCGTTGCTGCGCGGCATCGGTGTCGAACTGCCCGATACGCGGGCCTGGCGCCTGGAAGCAATTCGCGACTCGCACCCGTTGATCGAGGCCCTGCTGGAGTGGCGCAAGGCGGAACGGATGGCAACGACGTTCGGCTACGGCTGGCTCGACGAGAATCTCGGCCCCGACTCCCGGCTACGCGGTGAGTGGTCAGGATGCGATGGTGCTGCCGGACGAATGACAGCGTCGGCTGGCCTGCACAACATGCC
>JANOJI010000280.1:0-6493 GCA_031408175.1 Ilumatobacteraceae bacterium | reverse complement strand
GCATTCGACGCGTGGTCGAAACGCAAGGCTGCCTCCTCGCTCGACGAGACGGCGTGGGAGGCCTGCTGGGACGCGACCGGCATCGCCGGTTGGGAGTCCGCTCTGCCGACCTTCGAGCAGGGCGAGAAGATTGCCACCCGAGTGGCGATCGAAAAGGCGTTCAACGCATCGCTCGACGGGGTGCCCGGCCTGCTGGCGGGCGCCGCCGATCTCACGGGCAACACCGGAACCAAGCTCGCAGCCCAGGATGCTCAGTCGTTCCTTCATCCGGGCGGCCGACAGATGTACTACGGCATTCGCGAGCATGCGATGGGCTCGGCCATGGTCGGTATGGCCATGCATGGCGGCGTCATTCCTGCTGGCGGAACGTTCTTCGTCTTCCTCGACTACATGCGTCCAGCCGTTCGCCTCGCCGCACTCAGCGGCGCGAAGGTCGTCTTCGTGTGGACCCACGACTCGGTCGGTGTCGGCGAGGACGGCCCGACTCACCAGCCAATCGAGCACATCGCCACGTTGCGGGCCATACCGGGTCTACAGGTCATCCGTCCGGCCGACGCCAACGAGACCATCGCCGCCTGGAAGGCCGCTGTTGCTCACGACGGCCCCACCGCCTTGGTGCTCAGCCGCCAGACAGTGACCGTGTGCACCGACGGTTCGGCCGTCGACACCGGGGCCGCGGTGGTTCGCCAGGCCGAACAACCACAGGTCGTGCTCGTCGGCACCGGAAGCGAAGTCTCGCTGTGCGTCGAGGCCGCCGAACAACTGGAATCGGCAGGCATCCGCGCCACGGTCGTCAGCATGCCGTCGTGGGATCGTTTCGCTTCACAGAGCGCGAGCTACCAAGACGACGTCCTGCCGGCAGGACTGCCCGTGCTGTCGGTCGAAGCCGCTGTCACATTCGGCTGGGAGCGCTACGCCGACGAGTCGATCGGTATCGACCGTTTCGGTTCGAGCGCACCTGGGAATGTGGTGATGGAGAAGTTAGGAATCAACGTCGCCAACGTCGTGGCTGCTGCCACCCGACTGGCGCAGTCAAAGGGGTAATCATGGATCGCATCGCACACCTGTATCACGAGTTCGGGCAAAGCCCGTGGCTCGACAACCTGAAACGTGGCTACATCACGTCGGGTCAGCTCAGCCACCTCGTCGACAAGGGCATTCGCGGCCTCACCAGCAATCCCACCATTTTCCAGAAGGCGATCCAAGGCTCTCCCGACTACGACGAGCAGTTCCGCACGCTGGCCGCTGCCGAGAACCCGGTGATCGAGAACTATTGGGCGATGGTGCTGGCCGACATCCACGGCGCCCTCGAGGTCTTTGCCGAGTTGTATCACGACAGTCACGGTGCCGATGGCTACGTCAGCGTCGAGGTCGATCCGGGACTGGCGCACGACGGACCTGCCACCGAGCTCGCAGCACGTCACCTGCACGAACAGATTCGGCGCCCCAACCTCATGGTGAAGATCCCGGCAACCGCCGAGGGCGTGAGTGCTATCCGGGCCATGATCGCTGAAGGGCGAAGTATCAATGTCACGTTGATCTTTAGTCTTGACCGCTACCAGGACGTCATTGAAGCCTACATACGAGGTCTAGAGTTGTATGCCACGCAGCCGGCCGCCGACTTGTCGAAGGTGGCCAGCGTCGCCAGCTTCTTCATCAGCCGGGTCGACACCGAGATCGACCAACGGCTCGACACCATCGGCTCACCCGACGCCCTGGCGTTGCGCGGCAGGGGGGCAATCGCCCAAGGCAAATTGGCGTATCAACTTTTCCAGAAAGCCTTTAGCGGATCGCGGTGGGAAGCGCTCGCCGCCAAGGGGGCAGTGGTGCAGCGACCACTTTGGGCGAGCACGTCGACCAAGAATCCGGCGTATCGCGACACCCTGTACGTCGACGAGCTGATCGGTCCCGACACCGTCAACACCTTGCCCGATGCGACGATCGAGGCGTTCGCCGACCATGGGCACCTCGCCCGGCGAGTCGACGCCGATCTCGACGAAGCCAGGGCCGCGTGGCGTGACTTGTCCGACGTTGGCGTCGATCTCGACGATGTCGCCGACAAGCTCGAGCGCGAAGGGGTTGCCAGCTTCCAGAAGAGCTTCGACGAACTGCTCGGCGCCCTCGAGACCAAGGCCACCGAACTACGAGCGTGAACGATTCACCCATCGACTCACCTATCGACAAACTGCTCGATGAAATGGACCTCGGTCGCAATCGCCGACTCGCCCAGCAGCTGGTCGAGTCGGCGTTCGAACTCCTCAACGACCATCCGAGCCTTCTCGACCTGAAGATCGCCAGCGCGGCGTTGGAGGAGATGCGCGAAGCCTTCAAGATGTTCGCGCCGTTCCGCGACATACCGAAAGTGACGATCTTCGGTTCGGCCCGTACGCAGATGGCCGATCCGCTGTACATGCACGCCCGCGACGTCGCTACACGACTCGCCGACGCCGGCTGGATGGTCGTGACCGGCGCCGGCCCAGGGATCATG
Organism: Ilumatobacteraceae bacterium; assembly: GCA_031408175.1. Taxonomy (GTDB): domain Bacteria; phylum Actinomycetota; class Acidimicrobiia; order Acidimicrobiales; family Ilumatobacteraceae; genus JAENVT01. The sequence goes on along the minus strand of JANOJI010000280.1, from coordinate 4,005 downwards.
CAGGCCGGCATGGAGGGGGCCGGCCGCGACAAGTCGATCGGTGTGTCGATCAGGCTGCCCTTCGAGCAGGGCGCCAACCCCGTGATCGCCGGCGATGTGAAGTACGTGAGCATGAAGTACTTCTTCACCCGCAAGCTGATGCTGATCAAGGAAAGCAAGGGCTTCGTCTGTCTGCCCGGCGGGTTCGGCACCCTCGACGAGACGTTCGAGCTGCTGACCCTGACCCAAACCGGCAAGGGCTTGCCGGTGCCGATCGTCTTCCTCGATACACCCGGTGATCCCTATTGGGAGACCGTCCACGATTTCGTCGGTCGTCAACTCGTCGAGCGCGGGCTCGTGGCCGCTGCCGACACCGAGCTGTATCTCGTCACCGACGATTGTCAGGCAGCCGTCGACGAAGTGCTCGGCTTCTACAGGAACTACGACTCGATTCGCTACGTCGGCCAGATGGCAGTGATGCGTCTGAAGCAAGCCCCGACCGACTCGCAGCTGGCCATGCTCAACGATCGATTCGGGCAGTTCTGCACCGACGGCGGGATCGTCCGGGCCACCCCGTTCGAGCCGGAACGCCGCGAGCACGACAAACTCGACCTGGCCCGGATCAGCTTCACGTTCACGAACCACAGCAGCGGCGCATTGCGCGAACTGCTCGACACGGTCAACTCATTCGTCGACGTCTGAGCTGCCGCGCAGCAGGTGGATCGCTTTCTCGACGGCTCGACGAGCCTGGGTCAGGCGCTTGTCGTCAGGCGGGCAGGCCTGATCCTCGGCGCTGGCCTCGCGTAGCTGATCAAAGCTGATCTGGTCGAGATCGTCGACCACCACCTGCAGGCGATCCACCAGATCGTCGTAGCGGCCGTTCACAAGGCCTCAGCGACGAGATCCATCGGATGCTTCACCGTGACCCCCGCGGCAGCGAGATGGAACGCACAGCCCGGATTGGCGCTGGCGACAACCTGCGGCCCGGCGCGCTCGATGGCCGCTAGCTTGCGCTCGCGAATCTGGCCGGCCAGTTCGGGCTGCAAGCTCGAGAAGGCACCACCGGCGCCGCAGCACAGGCCCTCGTCATCGAGCTCAACGATGTCGGCAACGGCCGCCAACACTGTGCGTACGGGAAGGTGGGCACGCTGAACGTGACGGAGGTGGCACGGGTCCTGAATAGTCACAGGCCCCAGCCGGCGTCGTACCGCCAAGCGATCGACGAGCGGCGCGACGAACTCGCTGGCATCGCGCACGCGATCGCTGAACGCTTGGGCCTCGGTTGTGCCCAGCAGATGTCCGTAGTCCTTGAGTGCGGCGCCGCAGCCCGCCGAGTTCACCACGATGGGTGCGTCTCCCGGCATCGCCTGCATGACTCGCCCGGCCATGGCCTTGGCCTCGTCGGTCAGCCCGGCATGAATGTGCAGAGCCCCGCAGCACGCGCCGCCGCTTCCTGGTGGCTGATGAGTGACGCCGACCGCCGTCAACACCTTGGCGGTGTTTCGATGGGTGTCGCGCTGCCAAGCATCCATCACACAACCGGTGAACAACCAGGTCTCGTCGCCGGTCGATGCCGGTGCAACGCCGCGCCGCAGCGCCAAACTCGGCAGACCCATTCGTTTCGGCACGAGCCGCAACCGCTGAGCGACCGCGAGCAACGTCGAACCGACGAGCAGGAGGCGATGGTGGCCCAGCGCGCGATAGCCGATTCGTTGCCACCACGGAGTCATCCGCCTCTGCGCCGCCAAGGTATCGCGAGTGCCCTCCATGAGCTGCCCGAACGGAACACCGCTGGGGCAGGCCGGTTCGCATCCCCGGCACTGCACACATGTCTCCATGAAATGCACGAAGTCGCCGCTGACCTCGGCGTCGTCGAAGTGAACTGCGCGCATCGCCGAGATTCGGCCGCGCGGCGACAACGCCTCTTCGCCGCTCACGCGAAAGGTTGGGCAGTGCGGCAGGCACAGCCCGCAACTCACACATGTGCCCAAATCATTGTCGTCGAGGTGAAGTTTCACGATGCTCCTAACGTACCCGTAACGTCGCAGCCAGCATGCCTGAGGGTCACACCATTCACCGAATTGCGCTCGATCACTCCAATGTCTTGCGTGGCAAGCACGTCGCGGTGACATCGCCGCAAGGTCGCTTCGCCGCCGATGCGACGCTCATCGACGGAGCCCGATTGAAGCGGTTGGAGGCATACGGGAAACATCTCTTCTATTTCTGGAGCAATGGCTTGGTGGGCCACGTGCACCTCGGCCTGTTCGGCAGGTTTCGCGTCTATCGCGGTCCCGGTCCGCTCGAGGCGCCCACGGCTCGGATGCGGCTGGCCGTGGCAAAGGCCACCATCGATCTCATTGGACCAACGGACTGTACGGTCGGCACGGTCGACGACCGCGACCGCATCGTGCGCCGGCTGGGGCCCGATCCGCTGCGACCCGACGCCGACCCTGCGAAGGCGTACGACGCCATTGCTCGGCGAGTTGCGCCGATCGGGCAGCTGCTGCTCGACCAGAAAGTGATCAGCGGCATCGGAAACGTCTACCGAGCCGAGGCGCTCTTCGTCAATGGCATCAATCCGAAGCGGCCAGGGAACCAGATCACGACTGCCGATTTCGAGGGCCTCTGGGCCACGATCGTGCAGATGCTGCACCAGGGCGTGGCCGCCGATCGAATCGTCACGCTCGACCGCGACCTGTTCGATGTTCCGACCGGCGTCACGCGACGCGGCGAAACCACGTATGTGTACCACCGCGACATGTGCCTTCGCTGCGGTTCACCCATACTGACCGTCGATCTCGGCGGTCGGCCGTGCTACTACTGCCCCGTGGACCAGGCTCGCTGACTATTGCCCTCGTTGACTACTGCGCGTGCCATTGCGGAGCATCGGGCTCACCTCGCCAGTAGCGCAGCCGCAACTCGGCCTCGTCCGCCGCCGCTGAGTCAGATCGCGCCGCGCGCACGCGCATCAGCGTGGCTGCGACCAAGCGAAGCTCGGCGATCGCCTCGGCGACGGGATCACCACGCAGCGACCGTCCATAGCCTTCGCCGAACGCTTCATACGTGCCAGGCTCACCACCCCACCGTTTCGTCCACGTCATCATCGGAGCGTGATCCCAAGCAGCTGGCCCGAAGCACAGCAGATCCCAGTCGAGCATCACGGGTCCATCGGCGGATTGGATCACGTTGCCCGGGTGCACATCGCCATGGCAGAGGACCGAAGCGCGAGTTCGTTGCTCGTTCAACAGTGGTAGCCCCCGGTCGATTGTGGCAGCAATGGCAGTTCGTGACCTCGTGTCGAGTTCAGAGCCGACCTCGTCCATCAGCGACGCGAAGCCCCACCACGGGAAATCTCCGCAATACGGGACGGGATAGCCCGGCGTCACCTCGTCGCGATCGATACGATGCAACAAGGCCATCATCTCACCGACTGCACGCCAGTCGATCGGGCCGCTCTCCTTCACTACGCCGATTGCAAACACGGCGTGATCCTCGTGCACCAGCGGCTCGTCGCGCAGATAGGTGGGGACGCGCAGCCCGTGCCGGGTCATCACGCCTGCCAGCCAGATGGCCTGCGAAGCCGGAGCAGTGGGACGACTGACCCGCAGCAGCACACCCTCGCCGGCCGTGAAGATCCCATTCATTCCCAGTCGGAGCAATCGTGGTTCGGCGAATCCCCAGTGCCTGGCAGCCTGCTGGGCCGACCGAGTGAGAGCGAGCATCATCGGGATCGCGCCTGTGCCGGCGAACAACAACGCTATGCCGAGCTCGCCGTCGCTGGCACCGACCTGGAGCTTCATGTCCGGGAGGAGCGCGGCCCACGCGCCCCAGAAGATGCCCAGTGCCGCGAAGCAAACGCGTGGCCAACGCGCGCTCAGCCGAGCGTCGTTCGTTCGGGCTCCGCTCACATCCGGAAGACATCAGAAATTTTTGGTTGTCTGCCAATAGATTCCCTGTAAAACCGCTTCCTTCAATTAGCTGGATTCCTAATGTAGAGCAGTAATTTTCATCTCCATAAAATGCATA
>JANOJI010000609.1:0-16571 GCA_031408175.1 Ilumatobacteraceae bacterium | reverse complement strand
ACGTTGACAATGCCGACGAACGCGGGCAGACTGATGTCGATGTCCGCCGCTCGCACCCTCCTTCTGCTTATGTAGGGCAAGCGCCGCGTACTTTACGCTTGCCCGTACCCCCCGCCGGTTGGCCGGGGGGTTCTTCATTTTTCCAGCCCCTCGATCGTTCCGACCATCCTCACTCGTTTCAGAAAGCCAGTCATGCCTCCACAATCAGCAAGTCCGAAGAAGATGAAGTTCACCAAGTACAAGCCGTTCGTGCCAGTGGTGCTCCACGATCGAACCTGGCCGAACGTCGTGATCGACAAAGCACCGCTGTGGTGCAGCGTCGACCTTCGCGACGGGAACCAGGCATTGATCGATCCGATGGACCCGCAGCGCAAGCGGCACATGTTCGATGCCCTGGTGAAGATGGGTTTCAAGGAGATCGAGGTCGGCTTCCCAGCGGCGAGTCAACCCGACTACGACTTCATCCGCCAGTTGATCGAAGAGGATCTGATCCCCGACGACGTCGAGATCCAGGTACTGGTGCAATGTCGTCCGGAGCTGATCGAGCGCACGTATGAGTGCCTACAGGGCGCGCCGCGAGCGATCGTTCACTTCTACAACTCCACGAATCCATTGCAGCGCGACGTGGTGTTCGGACTCGACATGGATGGCATCGTCGACATCGCCGTCAACGCCGCCAAGCTGTGCCGCAAGCTCGAGCAAACGATGGGGCACACCGAGATCCGCTACGAGTACTCACCGGAGAGTTTCACGCTGACCGAGCCCGAGTTCGCCATTCGCATCTGCGAAGCGGTGATGGATGTGGTCGAGCCCACGCCCGACAAGCCGATCATCTTGAATCTGCCGGCCACGGTCGAGTGCTACACGCCAAACGTGTACGGGGACGTGATCGAGTGGTTCGGCCGCACCATCCGCAACCGCGAATCGGTGGTCGTCAGCCTGCACCCACACAATGACCGTGGCTGCGCGGTGGCTGCCGCAGAGTTTGGTGTGATGGCCGGCGCGGATCGCGTCGAAGGCACCTTGTTCGGCAACGGAGAGCGCACCGGCAACGTCGACATCATCAACCTGGCGATGAACCTGTTCAGCAACGGCGTCGATCCCGAACTCGATATCACCGACATCGATGCGCTGCGCCGCGTTGCCGAGTACTGCAATCGCCTTCCTGTTCCTCCCCGACATCCGTACGCGGGCGACCTCGTGTACACCTCCTTCAGTGGCAGCCATCAAGATGCGATCAAGAAGGGGTTCGAGGCGCTACCCGACGACTACGACCAATGGGGGGTGCCATACCTGCCCATCGATCCGAAACATGTCGGCCGTTCGTACGAGGCCGTCATTCGGGTCAACTCGCAATCGGGCAAGGGTGGCGTCGCCTACATGATGAAGGCCGAGCACGGTTTCGAGTTGCCGCGACGTCTGCAGATCGAATTCTCCAAGACAATTCAGCACATCACAGAAGACTCGGGAACCGAGATCAGTCCGGTCGTGATGTGGGAGGCCTTCCAGCAGCACTATCTGCCGGACGAGCCTCGATTCCGACTCAACAGCCACGAGCTCCATAGCGACTCGGTGACCGGTCGTACGTCGATCACCGCCCAGCTCGTAGTCGACGGCTCACCGATCACGATTGTCGGCGAGGGCAATGGCCCGATCGATGCGTTCGTTCACGCACTCGTTGACGGCATCAACGCCGACCTGAACGTGCTCGACTACGCCGAGCATGCAATCGGTCAAGGGTCCGAAGCCAACGCTGTTGCCTATGTCGAAACGTCCGAGCCCGGTGGCGGGGTGTTGTGGGGTGTCGGCGTGGATCCCAACATCATCACGGCCTCGCTCCGTGCGGTATTGAACGCCCACGAGCGGCATCGGTTGTAAGGTCATCGCCCATGATGCGTTGGCTGCGGCGTTTGTTCTGGCTCAGTGTGTTGGCGGGCGCAGGCTGCGGCGCCTACCGGGTGTGGCAGAGACGACAATCGCCGCCACCGACACCGAAGTGGCCGGCGATGTCGACCGAAACGACGAAAAGTGCGTCGGCGTCCCCGGCGTCGTCGATGGCGAACTGGGTCGCGCCGGTGAACGGACAATGCCCCGAGGGATACCCGGTGAAGGCCAACGACAACTCCCGCATTTATCACGTGCCGGGCGGCCGGTTCTACGCCCGCACCGTCGCCGAGCGGTGCTACGCCAACCCCGATGCCGCCATCGCCGACGGGTATCGTGCGGCCAAAGCCTGAACGGAGGACGAGTTGGCTGAGGTGATCGAGCGATGAGGGTCAGCGTCGATTTCGATGTGTGCGCCTCGACAGGCGCCTGCATGCAGGTCTGCCCAGAGGTGTTCGAGGTACGCAACGATGGCTACCTGTACATCCTGCAGGAGCAGCCCCCCGAGGAGCTGCGCGTCACAGTGACGAACGCAGCGGACATGTGCCCGACGGCAGCCATCACGATCACCGACTAATACCTGTTCTACATTCAACCTCGGCGGCGATTTGCCAGCTGAGAGCGGTCGCATGAGTGCTCTCTGTCGACCATGACCACGCTCGCGGAGCTTTTATGGCTTAAGACCAAACCCTTTCGGATCTTAGGACGTGTCATTACGAAATGATGACAGAAAGGGGATGTTTTGGAACATCGACTCAGAATCGCTCACGCATTGTCCGCCACCGTCACGCTTGGCGTTGCCGCTGTGGCGTTCGCCGCCGTCGACGGTGGTCTGTTCGTTCAGGCCGCCCCGGCCACGAGTGCCGGCGCCAAGACGATAGAAGTCGTCGACGACTACATCGTGGTGCATACCTCGACGACAACGACAACGGCACCGAGCACCACCGAGGTGACAGAGGCCGTCATCGAGGCCGCCCGCTTGGCGGCAACCGCACCAATTCGTGCAGCCGCTCCGACACTCGTGGTCGCCGCTCCGCCGCTGGCAACGCCAGCGCCCACGCCGGCTCAGGCACCAGCGCCGAGCGACGACGAGCAGTACGGCGATGGTGGGCAGAACACCGTGCCGGACCGCCCCGAGCGTGACGAGCGCAACGTCGAGGATGACCATGACTCCACAACGCACGAGCAGGAGTCAGCCGAGGACGGCCACGAATCTGAGGACGGCGATTGACGAAGCCCTCGGGCAATCGATGTTGTGCATTTCTTGACAAAGATGCCCTTGAGCAGCGGATTCGCGTAACCGATAAGACATCGTGACCTAGGTCCAAACATCCGTCGGGCGACGTAAGACGTGTCATTACAAGATGATGACAGAAGGGTGACGTGTGGAACGCCGTCTCGCAATCACGTACATAGTCTCCGCCACAACCACATTCGGGGTCGGATGCGTGGCGATCGCCGCAGCAAGCGGAGGCCTCTTCGCAAGCGCTGCGCCGAAATCGACGGGTGGCAAGCAACTCGAACTCGTCGATGAATACGTCGTGGTCCGCGCGTCGACGAGTGTGCCCACCATCGCAACCGCGGCGCCGACACTCGACATCGTGGCCGCGCTCCTTCCAGCCTCACCATTCGCTGCAGCCATCGCAGCAAAGCCAGTAGCCACCCAAGCAGCCGGATCCGGCGCCGCAGCGCAGCCCGACGTGGCCGTCGCTCCATTGCCCACGCCGGAAACGGCCCCAGCGCCAGCACCGACACCCGAATCTGCACCGACACCCGAACCAGCGCCGGCCACCTCATCGGCGCCTGCCCCGGCGCCAGCAGCACCTACCACGATGGCGCCCAAACCAATCACAACAACCGCCCCTCCCGCTGCCGTCCCCTCTGGGGCTCGCATTCCGAACGATTGGCCGGCGAACAAGCCGATTCCACCAATCCCACCCGGATGCCAGAAGCCGCAGCTCGAAGACAATGGAAAGTGGAACTGCGAATGAGCGAACTCAACGAACAGCAACTCGCCCGGCTCGCCAGACTGAGCAAGCGCAACCCAGTGGAAACTCCGACCGCCGCGACGATCCCGACAGCCCCCGCTGCTCCACTGGCCGCGCCAGCGGCCAAGCCTGAACTCAACCAGCAACAACGTGCCAGGCTCGCAAAGCTCGGAACGCGCAACCCCGCAAATACCCCCACCGAGGCTGCAGTCGCCCCGTCTGCACACGCACGGGGCCCACTGACGAGTCGTCTCGCTCGGTTGGCACCGTGGAGTCCACCGACGGGTCCACCGGTCACGGGCGCACGGATCGTCATCGAACCAGCGGCCACAGCAACCGTCGAAGTCGTTGATCGCCAGACGAGCGTTCGGCTCTTCGGCAGTCGCCGACGCCACGTCGCCGCCGCAGGACGCATCCTGGCCACCGGGCTGGCGACATCTGGATTCCTCGGCACGATCGCATCGCTGGCAACCGCCGATGCGCGAGCGCTGGAGGCCAAGCAGGCCGACGCCGCTCCGCCTACGACGATGGTTGAGACGATCCACCGCGTCGTGTACGTCGACGAGTTCGGCAACCCGATAGCCCCGCCGACCACGCTGGCCCCACTCGATTCCACCGCCACAACGACGACCGTCGCAGCCGTCGATCCTCTCGCCGTGGATCCCTTGGCGTCGACCACCACCGTTGGCACGGTTGCATCACCTGCGCCCGAACTTGCCGCAGCGGCGCCGGCCCCCGCACCAGCCCCAGCACCCGCCACCACCACCGGCGCAGGAGCCGCTCCTGCACCGGCACCGGCACCCGCACCCGCACCGGCCCCAGCGCCCGCACCGGCCCCGGCCCCGGCCCCGGCACCAGCGCCCGCACCCGCACCCGCACCAGCCCCCGCACCACCGCCGTGCGAGGGTAGTCAGTGCTGATTCAGGAAGTGGCCGAAGAACGCACGTGGCATCGTTCGTCAGCACGGTTGATGGGGTCTCCCTGCGAGATCCTGATCGACGGTCCCGTCGAACTGATTCGCCTCGGGTTCTCCCGCCTACGACAGCTCGAACAGACGTGGAGTCGCTTTCTGCCCGACAGCGAACTCAATCGTCTGCAGGCACGGCGGGGCAACTGGCTGGAGTGCAGCGACGATCTCGTTGCTGCACTCCAGTGGTGTCGCCGCATGCACGCCGAGACCCATGGGCTGTTCGATCCCTCGATTCGAGCCAGCCTCGAACAACTCGGCTACGACCGCACCTTTGCCGAGATCGTCGAACAGGCAAGCCGACCCAGCGACGCAACTGTGGCGACAGCCGCCCAGGGCCTTGCAGGCCTCGAGATCTCGGACAACTGGGTTCGCCTCGCCCCCGATCTATCGATCGACCTGGGCGGAATCGGTAAGGGCCTCGCCGCGGACCTCGTGGCCGACGAACTCATCGCTGCCGGTGCCAACTCTTCCTATGTCTCGCTCGGCGGTGACATTCACGCGGCCGGCGAGCCCGTCGACGAAAACGGGTGGCGCGTGCCCCTGCTGCATCCCACGACCGGCGATGCGGTCGATCACCACGCGTTGTTCTCCGGCGCGCTCGTGATGAGCACGGTGGCCATCCGTCGCTGGGTCCGCGGCGAAGACGAGTACCACCACATCATCGACCCTCGATCAGGCCACCCGGCGCGAACTGATCTGGTGGCTGTTGCGGTTGCAGACCAGACCGCAGCGCGTGGCGAGGCACTCGCCAAGGCAGCAATCATCGCCGGTAGCATCGAAGGCGCAGCCCTACTGCGCTCGGCAGATGTGAAAGCCTGGATGATCAGTGCCGATCGCGTGGAGGTCGTGCAGGAGTCAGATCAATGATCGCAGTCACCGACAAACTTGCCTGGTACATAGCGAGGTCCAGCGGCATCGTTGCCTGGGCGACGGTCACAGCCAGCATTCTGTGGGGTCTGACGCTGTCGAGTCGACTGGTTCGCAAGCGCGGCGTACCAGCATGGCTGCTCGATCTCCACCGCTATCTCGGCACGTTGTCACTCGTGTTTGTTCTCATCCACCTCGGCGCTCTGTGGGCAGACAATTTCGTCTACTTCGGGTGGCGAGAGATGCTGATTCCGATGGACTCGCCGTGGAAGACCGGCGCCGTCGCCTGGGGAATTGTCGCGTTCTACTTTCTCGCCGCAATCCAAGTCACGTCATGGCTGATGCGCCATATCAAGCGCAAGATCTGGCACGCCATCCACCTCACCAGCATTGCGCTGTGGATCACAGCAACAGTGCATACGTTCCTAGCGGGCCAAGACCGCCACAACACATTGCTGCAATGGTTCGTGATCGGGTCGACCGTTCTCGTGTTGCAGCTCACCTTGTTCCGCGTGGTCACACTGCGCAGCGCGCAGAAGTGGGCCCTGCGACCGGAAACGCCGACGAAAGGTTCCGACCGGGTCAGCACGGGCTAGGTTGAGCGACGCATGGGGTTCCGCACCAAGTTGCACACCGCGTGGAAATCATCGCAGTCCATGCTCTGCGTTGGCCTCGATCCAGATCCCGAGCGATTGCCGGCATCATTCGTTCAAGGCAATGAGGCGACGTTCGAATTCTGCAAGGCAATCGTCGACGCCACGGCTCATACCGTCTGCGCGTTCAAGCCGCAGTTCGCCTACTTCGCCGCGCAACGGGCCGAGCCCGAACTTGAGCGGCTGTGCCATTACATCCACGACACGTACCCCGGTGTGCTGCTGATCCTCGATGCTAAACGCGGCGACATCGGCCCGACGGCACGGCAATACGCTCGTGAAGCGTTCGACCGTTACGGCGCCGACGCTGTCACAGTGAATCCATACTTGGGCACCGACTCGATCGAGCCGTATCTGTCCTACAGCGAGCATGGTGTCTTCGTGCTGTGCCGCACGTCGAACGCGGGTGGCAGTGATTTCCAATCGCTCGATGTCGGCGGCGAGCCGTTGTACTCCCACGTCGCCCGCCGGGCGGCGACGGAGTGGGCAGGAATGGGTGACTGCGGCCTGGTCGTCGGGGCGACATTTCCTGATGAACTCGCCGCCGTACGAAGGATCGTCGGTGACATGCCGATCCTCGCTCCCGGGGTCGGCGCGCAGGGCGGCGATGTCGAGGCAACGGTTGCCGCCGGGGCAACGCCCGACGGGTTCGGAATGGTGATCAACTCGTCACGAGCAATTCTGTATGCATCGTTTGAAGCGGATTTCGAGGAGGCTGCATGCCGCGAAGCAATGGCCACCCGCGACGCCATCCGGCGCTGCGCGACGAGGTCAGCAGGTCAGCGAGTCGACGGAGATGATGCCTGCGGCGACACGGAGTCGAGCAAGCACGTCGTCGCCGACCTCGCCTGACGTTGCGATCAGCATGACCGCGGTTCCGCCGTCTGCTGCTGCGCCGACGTCCATGTCGGCGATGTTGACGCCGGCATTGCCCAGCAGGGTGCCGACGATGCCGATGACTCCTGGTCGATCGTCGTTCTTGACCATCAGCATGTGATCTGCCGGCGGCACGTCGACGCTGTGCTCGTCGATCATCACGATGCGTTGCTCACCACGCCGGCCGACCAGCGTGCCCGACAATGACCGATCGCCACCTCGCAACGAGAGGAGGTTGACGAAGTCGGGAGAAGTTCCGCAGTTGGTTTCGCGGATCTCGACACCGTGGTCTTTGGCGAGTTGTGGCGCATTGACGTACGTGACGGGCTCATCGGTGACCGAGCCGAAGAACCCCTTCAGCGCCGCCAGCGTGAGTATGCGGGTGTCGTAGCCCGCTATGTCACCCTCGGTGCACACCTCGATCTGCTTCGGAGCGCCCTCGACATGACACGCCACCAGCGACGCAAACAGCCGGCCCAGTCGTTCGGCGAGCGGCAGGAACGGTCGCATGGTTTCGTTGGCCTCGACTGCATCGACGTTGACTGCGAACGGTACGAACTCGCCGGCGAGTGCCAGTTGCACCATGTCGGCGATGGTGTCGCCAGCCTTGTCTTGCGCCTCTCTGGTCGAGGCGCCAAGGTGCGGCGTGACAATAACCTGCTCGAGGCCGAACAACGGTGACTCCGTCGTCGGCTCGATGGCAAACACGTCGACTGCTGCACCGGCGATCACACCGTCACGGATTGCCTCGGCCAGTTCGGCCTCGACGACGATGCCTCCGCGAGCGACATTGATCAACCGCATCGTCGGCTTGGCCTTCAGCAACAGATCTCGGTTGATGAGGCCCGTGGTCTCTCTCGTCTTCGGAAGGTGGATCGTCAAAAAGTCGGCCTCTCCGACAGCTTGGTCGAGAGACAGCAGCTCGACACCCATCTGTCGCGCCCTGTCGGCAGATACGAACGGGTCATAGGCAACCACGTGCATTCCGAAGGCCCTCGCCCGATCGGCGACGAGTTTGCCGATGCGCCCGAGGCCAATGACCGCCAGCGTCTTATCGGCGAGTTCGACACCCTCCCAACGTGAACGCTCCCAACGACCGGCGGTCAGCGCGGCGTGAGCCTGTGGGACATTGCGCGCCTGCGCGAGCAGCAGGGCCATCGTGTGTTCGGCCGCCGAGATGATGTTGCTCTGCGGTGCGTTGACGACCATCACACCGCGACGCGTCGCGGCCTCGACATCGACGTTGTCGAGGCCGATGCCGGCACGACCGATGACCATCAACTGATCGGCGTGTTCCAGGACCTCGGCCGTGACCTGGGTCGCAGAGCGGATGATCAAACCCTGAGCCCCGCGAATATTGGCGAGCAGCGAGTCGAGATCGAGCTGCACATCGACATCGTGTCCCGCAACGCGCAAGCGATCGAGGCCCCCTTCGGCGATTTCTTCGGTAACCAGGATTCGAGCCATTGCACCCATCGTTACCGCCAGAACCACGGATTCGAAAAGAATTGAACGTTCTGTTCACGTCAGACGCGTTGACGGCTATCTTGAGCCGACGTCGTTCTCAAGTAGGAGGTTCCATGTCGTATCCCTTTCTGTCACCAGAGTGGATGGACGCTGCCAAGGCAATCCGCGAGAAGTACGCGGACCAAGCTGCTGCCATCACCATCAGCGTGAAGATGAACCAGGTGATCACCGACGTGCCATTCGGTGAAGGCGATGTGCGGTTGTACCTAGACACATCGTCAGGGAGTCTCGAAATGGAGACGGGCGAGTTGGAAACACCCGACCTCACCCTGACCACCGACTACGACACAGCCAAGAAGATCTTCGTCGATCAGGATCAAGCCGCTGGTATGCAGGCGTTCATGGCCGGCAAGATCAAGGTCCAGGGCGACATGATGAAGATGATGGCCATGCAAACAGGGATGCCTCAAGACGAGATCGCCAAGACGATCGCCAGCGAGGTCAAAGCAATCACCGACTAGTCGGTACTTGGGTCACCTGTTCTCAGGCGCGGGCGAGCGGCGCCAGGGCTTCGGCCAGTTCGTCGACCGACCAGATCGAGTCGCGATCGACCGATGCTCCGCGTGACCAACTCTCGATCAACGTGACGTTGCCGCCCTGCACGAAAAACGTCTCGCCGGTGAACTTGCAGCCAGCACTGGCAAGATAGGCAACGAGCGGCGAAATGTTGGCCGGATCCCACTGATCGAAGCTGCCCTCGGCAGACTTCATGATGTCTTCAAGGCCCGGTGTGGCGAGTGTGAGCCGAGTGCGGGCGCCTGGCGCAACGGTGTTGCTCTTCACGTTGTAGCGAACGAGCTCCTTGGCAACGATCTGGCTGAATGTGGCGATGCCGGTCTTCGCGGCGCCGTAGTTGCTCTGTCCCGGATTCGCAAACAGTCCCGATGTGCTCGATGTGTGCACCAGATTGCGCGGTCTGCCGTTGCCCGCCTTGTGCTGCTCCCGCCAGTATGCGGCCGCCCAGCGCGTTGGAGCAAAGTGGCCCTTCAAGTGAACAGTGATGACGGCGTCCCACTCCTCCTCGGTCATGTTCACGACGACACGATCGCGCAGGATGCCGGCGTTGTTGACGAGGATGTCGAGCTCACCGAAGGTCTCGATTGCGCTGTTGATCAGGCGTTGAGCCCCCTCCCAGTCGGCAACGTTGTCGCCGTTTACGATTGCCTCGCCACCGAACGCTTCGATTTCTTTGACGACATTGTGCGCGGGAGTGACATCGGTGCCAGTGCCATCGTTGGCGCCACCGAGATCGTTGACAACAACGCGGGCTCCTTCACGGGCGAAAAGCAGGGCGTGTTCGCGCCCGATGCCACGACCAGCTCCGGTGATGATTGCCACCCGGCCGTCAAGCGATCCCATGCCATCCTCCTCCAGACGAAGGCACGCTAGCCATCGAGGCCGACGGGAGTGAACTCTAGAAGAAGGCGATATCGATGGCTGAGCCCCGCACAAGAAGCTGGCCGGGCAAGACGTCGACGCCTTGGTACTTGGCTGCGACGAGAACCCCGTCGACGTTGCCGGCGACGGTGCCGACAACGAGTCCCGCCGCAGCCAGTGTGTCGGTGGCCTGCTGCAAGGTGAGGTTGCCCAGTGGCGGCACGCCGACGAGATCAGGCCCCTGGGAGACCGCGATGCTGATGACCGCGCCACGATCAACACTGCTGTCAGGCGGCAGGTCCTGTCGCATGATCAAGCCAGCGGCAATCGAGTCGCTGAATTCCGGCGCAAGTTGAGTCAGCACCAAGCCCTGTGCGGCGAGGGCCGCAGTCGCCGCTTCCACGGTCAGCCCGGTGAGGTTGGGAACCACTCGCGGCTGCGGGCCCGCCGAGAGCACGACCACGATGGCGGTGTTCGGCGTCACGGTGTCGCCGGCCTTCAACCCTGGCTGCTCGGGCACCATCCAGCTGATCACTGTGCCGGTCGGGACCGTTTCATCGAAGACCGGATCCCCTTGCTGCAGGACCAATCCGACGTCGCCGAGACGCGTCGTGGCCTCGGCGAGCGTCAAGCCGACCAAGTCGGGCAGCGGTCGTGGCGCCGGACCCGTGCTGACGATCAGCTGGAACGACTCGTTCTCGTCGACCGTGGTTGCCTCGTCGGGCTGGGTGCGTATGACGATTCCGGCCGGAATGTCGTCGCTCGCCTCGCGCGTCACGACGGTGTCCCAGTCGAATCCGGAGATCTGGTTGAGGGCTTCGGCCTCGGCCAGCCCAACGAGATTGGGCACCTGGTAGGTGCGCGTCTGATCGCGGGTGACGACATAGCCGATTCCACCAGCGGCAGCCGCGAGCAGCAGTACCACCGGGAACACCCATTTGAACCAACCGCGTCGGCGCCTTGGCTCCTGCAAAATCGCTTCCGGTGCCGGCGGCCGCACAGGCTGCGCCGTCATCTCCTCATTGGTTGGCACGTACTCGGTCGTGATCGGAGGCGGTGTGTCCGACTGTCTGGCGACGGGGACGGGCGGTGGCAATGACGGTCGGGTGATCGAACCCGACGAGTCACCGAAGAGCCCCAAGTTCGGCAGATTGATCGGCGTCGGACGCGGCAACTTCTCGGCAGCCTGCACCAACGCCCGACCGAACTCGGCGGCCGAGTACCGATCGTCGGGCAGCGGACGTCCGGCACGTTCGAGCACCGCAGCCAGGGGACCGAGATCGGCCGACACTGGCATCAGTCGGCCGATGCGATTCGACAACGTGGCCACTGTCGAGTCGCCGGCGAACGGCACGGTACCCGACATCGATTCGAGCAACGTCAGGCACAACGAATACACGTCGCCTTTCGGGCCTCGACGGCCGGACTCCGCCAGTTCGGGCGCGGCGTACATCGCCAGCGCATTGCTGACGTGAACTCGATCGGTCCACAACGCCTCGCCAACGACGTTGGCAAGGCCGACATCGGTGATGCGCAAGCGCTCGTCGTCACCGAACACCAGCGTCGACGGACGGATGTCACCATGCACCAGTCCGTTTCGATGAACGACATCGAGCGCTTTGCACGCCTCGAGGCCGATCATCAATGCCTGCGAAGGCGACAGCGTGCGTCCCCGGTCGAGGTACTCGCGCAGGCTCCCGCCTCCGAGATGCTCGACGATGACGTACATCGCCTTGCGGTCGTTCCAGATGTCTGCGCCCCAGTCGTATATCTCGGCGATGTTGGGGTGTTTGATCGAG
Organism: Ilumatobacteraceae bacterium; assembly: GCA_031408175.1. GTDB lineage: Bacteria > Actinomycetota > Acidimicrobiia > Acidimicrobiales > Ilumatobacteraceae > JAENVT01. The sequence continues at coordinate 4,630 of JANOJI010000609.1, read as the reverse complement.
GCCCCCTGCTCGGCAGCGAGACGAAAGGCGCGCTCGAACCCTTCTCCTGAGCTGAGATCAGGGTGGACGACCTTGATCGCGACGACACATCGGTCGACCAGGTCGAAGGCATCGAAGACAGCCGCGTCGACACCACTGCCGCGGCGAGGCCCGAGTTGGTAGCGACCCGCGACGACCCGACCGTTGAACTGTGTATCCATCACTGTCATGGAGTACTCAACGTTACCGCGGCATGAGCGCAGTCAGCGTTCATGCGCGAAATCGGTGGGGTAGGGACGGATTCACGGAAGAATGGCGGAAGTATGAAACGGATGAAGCGGCCGCATCTCGACCCGCAGCAATGGCGGCTCCTGGTGTGCAGCTTGGTGATCGCCGGTGGCCTGGTACTGGTGATCCTCGGGTTCAGGTCATCGGTCACTGGGCGACAGGCATTGGCACTTCCCGCGACGATCGAGGACATCGATCCGGTTCGCGGTGCCGTGCGTGTGCCGGCACAGTCCGAAGTGTTCGTCGATCTCCTGCCGGGCTACACCGGGGTTCTCATCATCGACGACATCGAACTGCAAACCGTCGACCGCAGCGAACTCGGCGCGGCGATCCCGGTTCCTGGTCAGCAGGTATCCCTACCCGCAACGACGATCTACGAGCGGGGTAACGCGACGCTGACATTCGTACCGACCGAAGGCGCCCCGATCGAGTCGTTCACACAGGGCACGCATACGGCGACGGTGATCTTTTGGAAGATGATCGAATCGCGCGAGCGCTCGCTTTCGTACACCTGGACCTTCTCGGTCTTCTAGGGATTCGGCAGCTCGCCCGTCTCCAACAGTTGATCGAATCCGGCGTCGTCGAGAATCGGCAGTCCCAGTTCCTGTGCCTTGGTGATCTTGCTGGCACCCGGCGACTCCCCGACCACGACAGCGAACGTCTTGGCACTCACGCTCCCGGGGCTCTTGCCGCCACGCGCCTTGATGGCGAGTTCGGCCTCCTCGCGTGAATATCGTTCCAGCGTCCCTGTCACGACCACGGCCTTGCCGGCCAGCACCGGAGACAGGCGGCTGACCTCGAGCTTGCCGAACTCCACACCGGCGCGTCGCAGCTTGTCGATGAAGATCTGGTTTGCCTCGATGGCGAACCATCTGCGTATCGAACCGGCGATCACAGGTCCGACGCCGTCGGTTTTCGCCAGCTCGGTTTCATCGGCGGCAAGGATTGAATCGAGCGTTCCGAACGCAACACTCAGCGACTCGCTGGCCGCAGGGCCGAGGCCCTTGATCCCAAGGGCGGTCAACAACTTCGGCAACGGTCGGGTCTTCGAACGCTCGATCGCGGCAAGCAACTTCTCGGCGCTGATCGCGGCAAAGCCCTCGAGTCCGAGAAGTTGCTCGGCCGTGAGCGAATAGATATCGGCGGGATCGGCGATGAGTCCGGCATCACTCAATTGAAAGACCGTGCGCTCGCCAAGTCCCTCGATGTCCATCGCCCCGCGGGAGGCGAAGTAGATCACCCGCTGGTCACGCTGGAACGGGCAGGCCGGTTCGACACAGCGTGTGTCCGCCTCGCCCTCGGGACGGACCAGCTCGGTCGCCAGGGGGCACGGGCAGATCTTCGGGAACTGCCACGGTGTGCTGCCATCTTGGCGCAACGAGAGCACTGGCCCGACGACCTCGGGGATCACATCGCCGGCCTTGCGAACGATCACGGTGTCACCGGGACGCACGTCTTTGGCACGGACCTGGTCTTCGTTGTGCAGCGTCGCCATGCGCACGGTCGACCCACCGACGAACACCGGATCGAGCACGGCAAACGGAGTGGTACGTCCCGTTCGTCCGACCGAGACTTGGATATCGCGCAAGATGGTCGTGCGTTCCTCGGGCGGGAACTTGAACGCGATCGCCCAGCGCGGAGCGCGTGAAGTGAACCCGAGCAGTTCGCGCTGTGCCAGGAGATCCACCTTGGCGACAGCACCATCGATTTCGTACGGCAGGTCGTGGCGATGCTCCTGCCAATGTGCCGCAAAGCCGTACACGCCTGCGAGGTCATCGACCAGGCGGACTTCAGGGTTGACCGGGAACCCGAGGTCCCCGAGAAACGCCAGCGTCTGATGATGGCTGGTGCACTCCGGTCCGCCGATCACCTCGCCGAGTTGGTAGCACCAAAAGGCCAGCTCGCGGCTGGCCGTCACCCGAGGGTCCTTCTGCCGCAGGCTGCCCGCGCCGGCGTTGCGCGGGTTGGCGAAGCGAGGTTGTCCGGCCGCTGCGGCACGCTCGTTGAGCGCTTCGAAGCTGGCGATCGGCATGTACACCTCGCCGCGCACTTCCACCACCTCCGGGGCTCCCTTCGGTAGCCGCTTGGGCAGCGCGGCGATCGTGGCGACATTGGCTGTCACGTCTTCCCCGACACGACCATCGCCACGAGTCGCCGCTTGCACAAACCTGCCGTGCTCGTAGCGCAGGCTCATGGCCAGGCCGTCGATCTTCAACTCGCATACAAATGTGGCCGGCGCACCGGCAAGACCGCGAGCGACGCGGTCACCCCACTGCGTCAACTCGGCCTCGTCCATCGCGTTGTCGAGACTGGTCATCGGCACGCGATGCACAACCGGAGCGAATGTTGCCGACAGCGGCGTCGCACCCACCCGAGTGGTCGGCGACTCAGACAAAGCCAGTTCTGGATGCTCGATCTCGATTCGGATCAGTTCACGAACGAGCAGGTCATACTCGGCGTCGGCGATCTCCGGGCTATCGAGTGCGTGGTATCGCTCGTTGTGATGGGCGATCTGCCGGCGGAGCTCCGCGGCGCGGCGATCAAGCTCGGCGAACTCGGTCATGCGTGCGAGTGTAAGCAGCTAGGCACCGAGTGAGAAGCGCGTTGCCATCGCCTGGTCTCTGACCCGTTCACTGATGTCGGCAGCCAGGCGGTGCACTCGCTCGGCCACGGCTGGAGTGTGTGTCCCGAGACCACATTCGGGGGTAATGATGGATTGCCGGCGAAGCTGGGCCGGGTCAGCACCGCGTTGCACGAGCTCGCACCACAAGTCGCTGAGCTTGCGCCATGGGCGTTCAGCCGAGGTCGCAATCGGCCCCTCGGTCGAGATTGCGCCCCAAGCGATCGTCCCCCCGTCGCCGATGAAGCGGGCCAAGTAGCCGGCCGATTCGAGCAAACGCGAATCAACCGGCACGGACAGCACGTCGGGGCCTATCGCCACCAGGGAGGCAATATCGGCCGTGGCGCACACATGGAGACCCGTGACCGCCACCGGCTCGATCGCCGCGAGGGCTGCCGAGACCAGATCGACGGCGGTGTCGGGAGCGATCGGGAACTTCGAACCCATCATCTCATCGAGCGTCGGCTCATCGATGAAGACGACCTGCCGGCATCCCGGCAACGCTTCGGCCACATGGTCGACGAGTTGACGGACGCGACAGCGAACTGCGCGTACGGAAACCTCGAACGCAACGTCGCTGCGGAGCCCGGCGCGAACGAGGGCCAGGCCAAGCGTGACCGGACCCACGAATTGCCACTTCACCGGCGCCCTGCGACCGGCGGCGGCCGCCAGGAACGCCCGCCACCCACCGAAGGCGTCGTGGTTGAGATCAGTGACGACCGGAGCGTCGGGGTCGAAGCTGGAGGCATCGAAGGCGATGCTGCCGTACTGACCAACGGTGATACCCGCCAGGCCCACCAGGCCTTGCGGAATCATGCCCTCGGCAGGCGAACGCTTCGGCAATGTGGGGATCGCCGGCAACTCGAGAGTCTCCAACGAAAATGCGGCGGCGGCCGCTGCGTCGCGGTGAGGAAGGCTGCCGATCCCTGTGGCAATGCCACTTGGTAGCTGAGCACGATTCACCCCGGATCCCTCCCCGGCGACATCGTTCCACTTGTGACGGTCGATGCACGAGCCGAGCCCGATCGCCGAGCTCGCTGGCCAACCGGCGCCCGAATCGGCAAGTCTGGAGACATGCACTCTGCCGGGTCACGCCTTCGTTCGGCGATGACCGCATCGTGGGGGGCACGAATCTTGTGGCTTGCGGTCGGTCTCGGCGGTGTGTGGTCGATCGGTGACGCCGTCGACGGTCGAACGGCAGCGGTGCGCACGACGATCTCCATCGGTGGCTGGGTGGTATGGGGTGTCGGCGTCGTTGCCCTGGTCGTTCCCTCGACCCTTGCACTCACGGTCATGCGCATGATCGGCGCCCTGGCATGTGGCGCAGCGGCGCTCAGCTGGGCCTCTGGCGCACCTCCAACGTCCGGTGCGACGTTCCTGGCCTGCACGTTGATCTGCGCACTGTTGGTCGGTGGGGCGGATTTCGGTCACCGCTGCGTGCAGGCGTCGGCCTACGGCGACGAGCAGCGGTTCCTGCTTCGTCCGCCGGCCGCGTTCTTGCCGCCGATCGTGATCGCCGGGCTCCTATGGGTCACCGCGGTACTCGCCGCACCACTGCTGTTGGCGACGGCGCATTGGATCATCGGAGCCGCGGCAACCAGCGTGGCTGCCCTGCTGACGTGGCTGCTCGTTCCCCGGTTCAACGTGCTTTCGCGACGCTGGCTCGTACTCGTGCCGGTTGGCATCGTGGTGCACGACCGAGTGGTACTCGCCGAAACGTTGATGGTGCTGAAGTCCGAGGTC
>JANOJI010000256.1:0-9748 GCA_031408175.1 Ilumatobacteraceae bacterium | reverse complement strand
GCCTCGATGCCCTTCTTCAGGGTCATCGGGTTGGCACCGGCGGCCACGTTGCGCAGGCCCTCGCGGACCATGCTCCATGCCAACACGGTGGCCGTGGTAGTTCCGTCACCGGCAACATCGTCGGTCTTCTTGGCCACTTCTTTGACCAGCTCAGCGCCGATCTTCTCGTAGGGATCCTCGAGGTCGATCTCCTTCGCGATCGAAACGCCGTCGTTGGTGATGGTGGGTGCGCCCCACTTCTTCTCCAACACGACATTGCGGCCCTTCGGCCCCAATGTGACGCGCACGGCTTCGGCGTGCTTGTTCATGCCAGCTTCCAGTGAGCGACGAGCTTGCTCGTCGAATGCGATCATTTTCGCCATTACTTGTGCCTCCACAATGAGGGGATATGTCGTTCGCACTCGAAGTGCGAGAGTGCTAGCACTCTAGACCGGCGAGTGCTAATCCGGCAACCCCCAGGCGCGCCGTTGGTGTCGTCATCGTAGGAGTGGCGGTCGTCGTTCGACCGTCTCCACGACGGTCAGCGTGTGACAACCGGGCGTAGGGAGATCTGGTCTGGCGGGCCAAACTGAGTGGTGTGTCGGCGGAGACCAGCGTCGGGATTGGTCGAAGCGTGGCGCACCACCGTGCCCGGTTCGCGCAATCGCGTGCGCGTCGGCAGCCAACCGTTGCTGATCCCCACGCCTGAAGGTGTGCTGGTGGCTGCAGGATTCGACGGCGGGCTGAGCACACTCGATATCGGCACGGGTCGCCTCGCCGATCGCCGCCACAGCATCCGGCGTCGGCGATCACGATGGGTGGTGATATCTGGTGCGTGCCGGCGAACCCGGCCTCAGGTGGATATGGGGAGCCGCCGGCGTGGGTGAAGCGTGGAGCGACCGCCTGGTGAGGATCGTGGGCAAGCCCGCAGCCGGTCTGCTGTCCGGGCGCGTAGTGGGCCTGTTCGCGGATGTGGCGCGACGCGTGTGTGGTGTATCGGCGGCGACGCCGCAGACCACCTCGACTAGGTCGATGCCGACACAGGTCAGACCATCGCTACGTTCGTTTCGGCCGCTCGGAGCTCGTTCTGTCATACCTCCTTCCGCCCAGTTCAGCCCATCGCGGTCGCGATGCGACCGTCTCCACGACGGTCAGCGTGTGACAACCCGCGTCGTGTTGGGCGAGTCGGCGGGCCGTTAGTGTCGGCTCGTGGAAGTGGCGGTCGTCGGTGGAGGAGTCGCTGGTCTCGGTGCCGCCCTGGCGCTCGCCCGGCGGGGCCACAGCGTCACGGTCTTCGAACGTGACGCCACGCCGATGCCGCTTTCGGCCGACGAGGCGTTCGACTGGGATCGTCGCGGAGCACCGCAAGTACGACACAGCCATGCGTTCCTGGCGCGATTGGTCGGCCTCTTGAAGTCGGACTATCCCGACATCTACCAGGAGCTCATCGACGAGGGTGCCACCGAGATGCGGTTTGGCGAGGACCTGCCGCCGACGATGGTGGACTTCGAGCGTGAGCCGGCTGACGACGACCTGTCGATGCTCGCCTGCCGGCGGACGACGTTCGAGTGGGTACTGCGTCGCGCCGCACTGGCCGAGGGACGCGTCGAGTTTCGCACCGGCCTCGCCGTCACCGGGTTGGTGGCTGGACTCGGCGCAGTGCCACACATCACCGGTGTGCGTCTCGCCGACGGCAGCGAGGTCTCCAGCGACCTGGTGGTCGTGGCCGCAGGCCGCCGGAGCACCCTGCCCGATTGGTTGCAGGAGATCGGCTGTGCACCTATCGAGGAAGCAGTCGACGACACCGGCATCGTCTACTTCAGCCGCTTTTATCGTCTGCTCGATGGCGCCGGCTATCCCCCGCGCACCGGTCCGATCGGCGGTGATCTGGGCTACCTCAAGTACGGCGTGTTCGTCGGCGACAACCGCACCTTCTCGGTCACCCTGGCGACGCCGACCGGTGACCAGGAACTACGCAAGGAATTGACTGACCCAGACGTGTTCGACACGTGCGCCCGACAGCTTGTCGCCACCGCGCCGTGGCTCGATGGTCGCGCCGAGCCGATCACCGAGTCGGTTCATGTCATGGCCGGACTGATCAATCGGTGGCGGCAGTACGTGGTCGGTGAGCGACCAGTGGCGACCGGATGCATTGCCATCGGCGACGCCGTTCTGTGCACCAATCCGCTCTACGGCAGGGGGTGTGCGACAGCATTTTGGGGCGCACACCTGATGGTCGAGGCGATCGACGCTCATCCAGGCGACTCGGAGGCGATGTTGCTGGCCTACGAAGTGGCGCTTCGGGCTGAGATCTATCCGTGGTATCGGGCCAGCGTCGAGCAGGATGCCGAGGCCCGTCGTGTCGCCGCCGCTCTCCTGGCCGGTGATGATCCCGATGGTGATCCAACCGATCAGCGCAGCTTCATGCGTGCAGTGTTCCGCGACGGGCTGCTGCCGGCGTTGCGTCGTGATCCCGTGGTGTTGCGCGCCTTCTTCCGCGCCCTCAATCTCCTCACCGCGCCCGACACCATGATCAAGGATCCCGATGTCGGTGGCAGAGTGTTGGCCGTATGGCAGGACCGCGACAACCGTCCGCCAGAGCCGGCGCTCGGCCCCAAACGACGAGCAGATCTGCTGACGTTGCTGACCTGACGTCAGTCGCCGAGGTCGGTGACGCCCTTGGAGATATTGCCCAACACGTCGCGCAGTTCCGACGCGCCGGGCAATTCGACCAGGTCGGTGTCTTCGAGCCGGGTGTCGTCGAGCATCAGCCAGATCACCACGCCAACGACCGCGCCGATCATCGGGAACAGGATGAACGCCCAGAGTTGCTGCAGCGCCTCGGTGTTGCCGTCGGCGAACAATGCGGTGCCCAGGCTGCGGGCTGGGTTGACCGAGGTGTTGTCGACCGGGATCGAGATCATGTGGATCAGCGTCAGGGTGATACCGGCGACGAGGCCACCCATTCCTGGGGCGAACTTCTTGGTGGTCGTGAACAGCACCACCATTACCAACAGCCCGGTCAGCAGTACTTCGACGACAATTGCCGAACCGAGCCCGTAGTACTTGCCCGACCACAGGTTGGACGCAAATTGGCCACGCTGGAAGCCGTCACGACCACTGGCGATGCCGAAGATGATCGATGCCCCGCCGATCGCACCGACAACCTGTCCGATCCACGAGTAGACCGCCTGCGTCAGGTCGACCTTGCGCGCCAACAACATGCCCAACGTGACCGCCGGGTTGATGTGACATCCCGAGATCGGCCCGATCACATAGGCCATGATCAAGAGCGAAAAGCCGAATCCCAGGGCGATGATCAAGATCCTGATCAGGCCAGCACCCGTCGAGGCGTCACCCTCTGGTAGCAGTCCGAGGCCCGGTAGCAGGATCGCAACCCCGGGGCCCCCGAGCATCAAGACGAGGGTGCCAACCAGTTCGGCGGCGAGAATGCGACCATTGTTTCGCGGTTCCATGCTGCGAACCATATTCCCTCGCGCATCGTCGAATGATTGATCGTCGGATACCTTCCTGTGGCATGGCTCGTGGTCGCAGTGAGTCGCTGCTCGTCACCGTGTACGAAGCGGGAGCGCTTCGGCGTCGTCCCGACGAGCTGATCGTCGAAGAACCAATGACGATTCAGCTCGACGGCAACATCGTTGGCACGACCATGCGCACTCCGGGCAACGATTATGAACTCGCCGCCGGATTCTGTTTCGGCGACGGCTTGCTCGACGGGGCGAAGGTCACCGGCGTGCGGTACTGCGCCGATGGTGCTGCCATCGAAAGCCAGTTCAACGTGGTGACCGTGGAGACTGGTGGGAAGGCGCCGGTGCCGACCCCTCGTCTCGGTACGACGACGAGCAGCTGCGGGCTGTGTGGCAACGACGCCATCGAGGCGTTGTGTGATCGCCTCGAACAGCTTGCGTCGACTCCACCCATCGCCCTCGATGTGCTGGCTGCGATGCCCTCGGTAGTACTCGGTGGTCAGGGCCTGTTTTCGATTACCGGGGCCGTGCACGCTGCTGCGGCGTTTACGCCCGCCGGCGAGGTGTTGACGACGAGGGAAGACGTCGGCCGACACAATGCCGTCGACAAGGTTGTGGGCCGCATGCTGCTCGATGGCCTGCTCCCGGCAACCGGTCTCGGTCTGTTTGTCAGCGGTCGAGCCAGTTTCGAGCTGGTTCAAAAGGCCTGGGCGGCCGGCTTCGGCACGCTGATTGCTGTCAGCGGCCCCACGGCGCTCGCCGTGCAGACCGCTCGGCGTGCGGGCTTGATGCTTGCCGGTTTCGTCCGTGGTGAGCGTCTCAACGTCTACGCGCCCGAGCGCATGCAGCCCTAGCCTGATCGCATGAAGAGCCAACCTGTCTCGCCGTCGGCCGGTGTCGGCGTACTGCACCTGTTCTGCAAGCCGACACCCATGTTCGAAGCAGAAGCTGCTGTTGCGGCGGTGAAGGCGGCCGAGACCGCTGGCTGCCAAGTCGTGACCATTTCCATGCTCGGACACAAATGCGACGTGGCCGTGATGGCCATCCACGAGGACCTGCGCGAGCTCCGTGCACTGCAAACTGCGGTGCAACGCGCTGGGCTCGACATCGTCGATTCGTACGTCAGCCTCACCGAGGTCAGCGAGTACGCCGCGCAGATGCCCGACGACATGAAACGGCCCCGCCTGTACCCCACGATCCCTCCGAGCCACGTCGAGTATGCGATGCCGGCGTGGTGCTTCTATCCGATGAGCAAGAAGCGCGATGGCGATGCCAACTGGTTCACGTTGCCGTTCGAACGGCGCAGCGAGTTGATGCACGAACACGGTGCCAGTGGCCGCAAGTTCGCCGGACGCATTGCCCAATACATCACCGGCTCGGCCGGTCTCGACGACTACGAGTGGGGGGTCACATTGTTCGGTGTGCATCCCGACGACCTCAAAGAGGTCGTCTACACCATGCGATTCGACGAGGCCTCGGCTGTGTACGCCGACTTCGGCCCGTTCTACACCGGCATGGTGACGCCGGTCGAGGAGTTGATGAGCGGCCTCTAGCCGCGTGCCGTCACGTAGCCCGTGTGCACGTCACGTCCCGTTTCATCGAAGCCGAACAACTCGAACTCTGCCGCGGAAACATCACCATCGGTGCCGATGGTCAACGGACCACCCGGGCCGTCGTAGTTGATGTTGCTACCCAGCTCGATGTCGCCCCGACAATCGACGAACGTCGTACACGGCGTTCCACTGGCGCTGACCGCCGGTATCTGCGCGGCGATATCCGCCGGCTGGGTCGAGTCGGCGGCTAGCGCTGCGAGGGCGATGAGGTTGACACAGTCGAACGCGTTGGCAGCGTACGGGCTGGGGTTGTCGGGAGTAGCGCCGACTTGCGCGAGAAACTGTTCGTCGGTGCTGTAGGCGATGGGCGAAGTACCCCTGACCCGGTCTGCCAAGTACGCTCCCATCGGCTCAGCAGACGCTGTCGGACGACGTAACGCATCGTTGACCACGTAGACGGGCCCGACCGCCGGCTCGGCCAAGTCGATCGCCGCCAGCATGACGGGACCCGACGTCGCGTCGCCGATCACCACCACAACACCGTCCTCCATCGCCGCGACCTTGGCGGCTGCGGCCTCGATCGACGTATTGTCGGCGGAGTACGGCACCGCGTCGCTCTGTTCGATGCCTTTCGATTGCAGCGACTCCTCGACCGCATCGGCGAACGCCTGGCCGAACGCATCGTCGATGAACGCGACCGTCGCCCGGCTTGCCCCGGTGCGATCCACTGCTTCGGCGATAGCCAGGGCCTGCAACGAGTCCGACGGGATCGTCCTGAAGAACAGGTCCCGATCGGGGAAGTCGTCGAGCAGGATGGCCGAGGCTGTCGGCGAGCAGGCGACGATTCCGGCATCAACGATCTCACCGAGACCGGCCAGGGCATTGGCCGACGATGCCGGGCCGACGATCGCATCGACCCCGTCGTCGAGCAGCACCGCGATCGCCGGATCGACCCCAACACCGGCGACACCTTCGTCCACGGGAACCAGCCTCACGCCCTGACCGCCGTAGCCTCCGGCCGCGTTGATCTTGTCCACGGCAAGTTGTACGGCCGTACCGATGGCCTCGCCGATGTCGGCGTTTGCGCTGCCCTGAGGAATCAAGACGCCGATGGTCAAGATCCCGTCATCGACGCGGATGATCGGCGCGGTCGTGGCGGGAAGCGTGGCTGATGGACTTGCCGTGTCGGAGCTGCATCCGACCGCCGCGATCACCAGCCCGAGCAGCGCCAGCGAGGCGACAGACCGGGGCGATGAACAGGGCATCACCGGATTGTAGGGGGCGAGGCCGGTCGGCGCTCTCGACCAGGCGTGATCGCGCACGGCACAATGCCTGGGTGATACTGGCCGAACGCGATCGCCTGCTCGCTGACGACGCCCTGCGTGGGCGGGCTTGGTGCGAGGCATGGACGGCGGCGATCGACCAATGGCTGGTCGGCTTGTACGACAAGGTCTTCGCCGCACGGCACGGCGTCTGCCTGCTTGCCGTCGGCGGAACCGGGCGGCGCGAGATGGCGCCGCGCAGCGATATCGACGTCATGATCGTGCATCGCGGTAGCGCCAAGCAGATCGAGGCCGGCTTGGCCGATCTCTGGTATCCAATCTGGGACTCTGGCCTTCACCTCGGACACTCCGTTCGCGCCGCAAGTCAGAAGCTGACGACCGGTGCCGATCAGCTCGACACTGCAACGACGATGCTGTCGGGTCGTTGGATTGCCGGTGATCGGGCGTTGGCCGATGAGGTGTTGCAGTCCGCCCTGATCGCGTGGCAAGCCGACGCCGACTCATGGTTGAGGCTGCTTCGCGACCGCGGGCTCGATCGCCATCGCGTCGATGGCGAGGTCGCCTTCTTGTTGGAACCCAACCTGAAGGAAGGGCGGGGCGGGTTGCGCGACATGCACGAGCTGCGCTGGATCGATGCCGCTGGTCGCGGCATTGCGACGGAAGCGCCGGCGGCTCTTGCTGCGGCGTACGACACACTGATTCGGGCCAGGGTCGCCTTGCACAGCCTCGCGCCAGTCGCAGGCGAGGTACTTCGGCTAGAGGATCAAGATGCGATCGCCGCGGCAGGTGACTTCGGCACAGCCGACGAGCTGATGGCCGCAGTGTCGTCGGCGGCCAGAACGCTGTCGTGGCAGTTCGATCGCGCCTGGCATGCCGTCGCCCGCTCCGCCAAGGGGCCGCTCAAACCGCGTCCCCTTGCTTCTGGTGTCACGCTGCGCAATGGCGAGGTGGAACTGGGCATTGACGTGTGGCCGGAGCGCGATCCCACTCTGATGCTGCAGGTCGCTCTTGGAGCGGCGCGCAGCGAGTCGCCGATCGCCACCCGCGCCCTCGAGACGTTGAACGAGCGGACACCCGAGTGGCCGCAACCGTGGCCGACGGGTGCGACCGAGGAATTGGTCGCCTTGCTGTTGGAGGGGCCACGGGCGATTCCTGTGCTCGAGTCGCTCGACCAGGCCGAGTTGTTCACCCGCATGTTGCCGGAATGGGCACCGGTGCGGTCGCGCCCGCAGCGAAACGCCTACCACCGCTTCACTGTTGACCGGCACCTGTGGGAGGCGGCGACGCAGGCCGCGCTGCTCGCTGACCGTGTCGCCCGGCCGGATCTGTTGGTCATTGGCGCACTGCTGCACGACATAGGCAAGGGCTATCCGGGCGATCACACTGAACGTGGCGAGGAACTGGTCGCGCTGATTGGTCCACGCATGGGTTTCGACGAGCATGACACAAGCCATCTGGTTCGCCTGGTGCGTCACCATCTGCTGTTGCCCGACGTCGCAACACGTCGCGATCTCGATGATCCGGCCTCGATCGACATGGTGGCCGATGCCGTTGGAAGTGTTAGCTTCCTCGACCTGCTGCACGCGTTGACCGAGGCCGATTCGCTGGCGACCGGTTCGTCGGCGTGGAGCCCGTGGAAGGCCGAGCTGGTCGAGGAACTGGTCGAGCGCGTGCGCCTCCGGCTTGGTGCCACCGGCGGCGTCCAAGGTGTGCCGGAGCGCGGTTCACCCTTCCCGACCGCCGACATTCTGGCCATGATGGGCGCTGGTCAGAACGCGGTTCACGTCGACGGACCACGGATTCTCGTCATCAACGTCGACCGGCAGGGAACGTTCGGTCGGCTCGCCGGTGTGCTGGCTTTGCACGGCATCGATGTCGTCGGCGCGCGGGCGCACAGCGACGAACAGGGCATGGCTGCGTCGCAGTTCAGGATCGCCGAGACATCGCAGAGTGTCGACTGGGCGTCGGTCACTGCCGACGTCCATCGTGCGCTGTCGGGCGAGTTGGCGTTGTCCGCCCGGCTCGCCGAGCGCGCGCGTACCTACCGCCGCCGTCGGCGACCGGCCGCGGCTTCGGTGCTCGCCCCGTCGGTGGTCTTCGTCGACGCGGCGAGCAGCAACGCGACCGTCATCGAGGTGCGCGCGCCCGACTCGATCGGTTTGTTGCACCGAGTTGCCACGGCCCTCGCCGAGATGGGCCTCGACATCCGCCACGCCATGGTGCAGACCATCGGCCCGAGTGTCGTCGATAGCTTCTACGTACGCACTGCAGACGGTGCGAAGGTGTCCGACAGCTTCCACCGCGCCGAGATCGAACGGGCTGTTCTGCATGCCGTAGGGTCGCCGTCGTGAGCGACGCTGCGCCCAACGACTTCACTCGTGACCTGGTGCGTTGGAGCGAGTCGCTGGCCGCCATTGCCCGCACCGGTCTTGGCTTCACCGAGAGCCTGTACGAGCGCGAGCGATTCGAGGAGGTGCTGCATGTCGCCGCCGACATCAAAGCGGCGGCCGACGAGGCGCTGGAGGTACGTCGCGAACGCGACCACTTCGTGCAGGAATGGATGGAGTCGATCGGCGAGGGGGTGCCCGGCTATGTGACGCCGAAGGTTGCCGTCGGCGCGGTGGTCGGCAACGAGGCCGGGGAGATCCTGCTGGTGCAACGCGCCGACAGCGGCATCTGGCTGTATCCGACAGGGTGGGCCGATGTCGGCTACTCACCCTCGGAGGTCGTGGTCAAAGAGGTGCATGAGGAGACGGGTATCCACTGCGATCCTGTGCAACTCCTCGCGGTCATCGACGGCCAACGGATGGGCTTCACTCGATTCGCCATGTACCTGCTGTTGTTCCACTGCACCGCGACCGGCGGCGAACTCGCTGGGCATCCGCTGGAGACTGCTGGGGTGGGTTGGTTCAACCGCGACGCGTTGCCGTGGCCGGTGGCCGGCGCGAACTGGTGGGGACCAATGGCATTTGCCGCCATCGACGGTCAGGCGGTGACGACCGCGTTCGAAGCACCTCGCTCGCCCATGTGGCGGGGACAGTCGGGCTAGCTACGAGGCGCTGTCGCCGTGGTCGCGTAGGAAGCGCTCGACCTCGGCCATCAGTTCGTCACTGTTGAGCCGGGTGTCGTCGATCGCACCCGCCACCTCGGCCTCGTCGTCGTCGTCATCATCGTCTTCGTCACCGTTGAGTTGGCCACTGTCGGCCAGTGACTCGAGTCGCGAGACGTAACCGATCAAGTCGTCGTCGTCACCGACGAAGGCGCTGACCCGAGCGTCGTACTCGCCGGCGTCGGCAACCAGTTGGGCGGTCGAGGCAGGGCACCCCAACATCTCGCACGCCCGCTCGACGAGCGCGAGCGCGGCTTTCGGTGAAGGTACCTGCGAGGCGTAGGCAGGCACCGCTGCCCACAACGATGCCGAGGACAGGTCGGTGTGCGCGGCGGC
>JANOJI010000234.1:0-2110 GCA_031408175.1 Ilumatobacteraceae bacterium | reverse complement strand
GTCGTGCCACTTCGCGATTGCTCGATCGCTGCGGTCAGAGCGGCCGCGGCGGCGTGACCTTTGGCGGCGACGTCTTGGCGCACGGTCGTCAGCGCCGGACGCATCCGTTGGGCCAGGGGATTGTCGTCGAACCCGACCACGGAGAGGTCATCGGGCACGCTGAGGCCACGTGCGTACGCGGCTTGCACGACGCCGTAGGCGATGACATCGCTGAAGCACAGGATCGCGGTTGGCCGCTCCGGCTTGTCGAGCAAGATCCCAGCGGCCTCGTTGGCCGATTCCTTTCCTGAGCCCTCGTCGATATGCCATTCCTGGAACACCGTCGGGTCGATTCCCGCGGCGTGCAGTGCCTCGAGCCAGCCGAGCATGCGTTGCCTGACGACGTGACCGTCGGCCGCCGAGACCGGGTCGTCGACGATCCCATTCGGGCCGAGAATGCTGGTCGTGACGATGTCGATCCGCCGGTGACCAAGGTCGACGAGGTGTTGGGCGGCAAGACGCGCGCCGGACCTATCGTCGATGTTGATGCTGGGCACTCCCGGCCATGGCGCTTGATCGACAAAGACCAGTGGCAACTTGCGACGTCGCAACCAATCGACAGCGGTCGACTGGGTGTTGCACGAATAGACGAGAGCGCCGTCCATCGGCACATCACGGGCGGGGATCATCTCGGGCCGCTCCGATGCCGACAGCAGGGTCAGGGCGAGCCCAGTCGGACGCAGTTCCTCGGCGATTGCGCCCAGGAAGGTTGTCGCTACCTCGTCGGTGAATGCGTTCCTGAGCGAATCCGTCAGCAGGACGCCGACAGCTCCTGTGGTACCGCGCGCCAGGGCGCGTGCGGAAGGATCGGGGCCGGCGTATCCGAGTTCCTCGGCGGCGGTCAGAATTCGGCCGCGTAGTTCTGCGGACAATTGGTCTGGCCGGGAGAACGCGTTCGACACGGTCATGCGGCTCACGCCAACTCGATCAGCGATCGTCTGCAGTGTCACTCTCGCCACTCCACGAGTCTGGTCTGAATTCGCGGCGAAACCCGGATCGATCACACTTTCATGATCGATCCGGGTCGCCGTTGGGGGATCACCGTTGGTGATCGGTTATCGCCGCAGCGCGGGCCGCAAACCGATCGCCGACTGGCGGGCGGGGCGGCGGATCCTGGCGAGGGCCCACCGATGGCGCCGGCGCGGCTCAGTGATGGGTTGCACCGGTGCATTCGGCAATGCGCTGTAGGCGACGCTGTGCAGCGAATTCTGCGAGTACCGGTCGGCGAGGGTGAAGAACGATTCCATGTCAAGACTCCTGACGTTCTGTAGCGGTATAGTAGACTGTCACTATACCGGTCAAGTCAAGAAATATAAGTCATTTCGATGTGATGCGTGTCATACGCCGCTCGCCGAGGTGAGGTCGACGGTCTCGGAGAAGTTGTCGGGTAGCACCAGCTGCTCGCGCTGGCGTTCTTGTCGAACCGCGATGATGATCACCTGCAACGCGCCGGACACCGGCACGGCGAGCAGCGCCCCGAGAATGCCGAACACTTCGACTGCAACGAGCACGCTCAACAGGATCCCAAGCGGGTTGACGTTGACCCTGCGTGCCATGATCCACGGGTACAGCGCCCCGTTCTCGATCTGCTGATAGATCACGAAGAAGACCACCGATATCAGACCGGCCGTTGGCGAATGAAGGTACGACGCGATCACGGACACCGCTGCCCCGATCGTTGCCCCCACCATGGGGATGAGGTCGGCGACGGCGACGAACAGGGCCAGCACCACCGGGCTCGGTACGCCAAGCGAGACGAGGAAGACGAAAGCGGCCACACCGGCGATGAGACTGATGATGAGGTTGCCGATGACGTACCCGCTGACGGCGCCAGCGGCATCGGTGGCTATCCGTTGCGCGGCGGCACGACGTCGGTATGGGAGCAGGTTCCGGGCGGTGCGCCCGATTGCTGCCGATTGGCTGAGGAACAGGAACGTGAGCAACGTGATGGTGATGAAGGCGAATGTCACACTGACCACCGTCTGTGCCGCTTGGAACGAGGAATCGCTCAATCGGTCGGCGGCTCTGGCAAGTTGGGCTTCGTTGTCCTGCACATAGCTCTCGATGTTCA
>JANOJI010000151.1:0-11661 GCA_031408175.1 Ilumatobacteraceae bacterium | reverse complement strand
TAGAGGGTCTTGGCGTTGGTCAGGGCGTTGCGGGCCGATGACTGGGCGCTGCGGTCCTTGGCCTTGTTCTGGGCGCCGAGGAAGGTCGGGATGGCAATCGCCAGCAAGATGGCGATGATCAGGACGACCACCATCAACTCGATGAGGGTGAATCCCTTGTCTGCCCTTCGTTCTGTGGGGGAGCTATTCATTTCGGTGTACCTCCGGTACTTGTTCTGTTGATTCGCTATGTCGGCCGGGCGCGGCACGCCTCTGCACGATTTCCCACTTTTCCCAACAACACTCTCGGATGAGTTGTCGGGGTGGTCACGGCGTCGCAACGGGGGCAACGAGCTCAAGGCCCGCGGGTGCCCGGAGCGTGAAGACACGCGCCGCCAACTGCAGTTGATCCGACTGCGGAGCGCCGTCGGCCGATGCGGCTTGCACGGTGATGCCGATCTGCTCGATGACGAGCAGTCGAGGCATGTTGCGCAGTGCCTCGAGGTAGGCCTGCACCGATGCATGGGGGCCAGAAGCGGTGATTGCAACCTGCAGCGAGCCGCCGGGCCCACTCGGGTTAGGACCCAGCGGCGTCGGCGAGACCGAGGCAAGCGCGACCCCACTGCTGTTCGCGACCGCCTGCAGCTGCCGGAGCAGATTGGCAATGGCGGGATCAGGCGGGATCGCGGTGAGCGGCGCACCAGGTTCGGCATCCGGTACCGCATTCGTGGTGTCGATCGGTGCCTGCAGCGTCAGTTCGGCGTCGACGATGTTCTGCTCGACTTGGGCCCGGTCATCGCGTAGGCCGGACAACTTGCTCTGCTGCGGCTTGAACACGAAGTTGAAGACGGCGAAGAGCAACAACACGCCCATGACGGCCATCATCACCACGTCTTTGCGGCTGTGGTTCATGGCTGCACCTCCGTCGCAGCACTGCGATCGACGACGTTCTTGTCGGTCACGAACATCTCCACCGAGAACTGCACCGCAGTCGAGTCATCGGGTCGCGTCGCGACGACGAAGCCGGAAGCCCAGGGTTCGGCAAACCTCGGGTCGGCGCTGACCACGTCGATCCAGTCAGCGACAGCCATAAGCCCTGGTGCCGTCGCCGTAAGGGTCAGCCTCCCTGGTCGTGGAGCATCGCCGGTCGTGACAGCGATATCCGCCGTTGGCTCGAGCACGCCCTGTATCGAGGAGATGACCACACCGAGCGGAGCACTGTCCTCGGCGACGGCGTGTTCAACCGCCAGCCAATCGATGTTGGTCGCAGCGACGCTGGCCACGACTGCCTCTGGGGTCGCTTCGCTCACGGTGCCGGCGCCGACGCCGTCACCGGCCACCGGCGCACGAGCAGCGAGCTGTGTCTGCAGGTCGGCGAGTAGTGCGTTCGACGTGGCGAGTTGGTCTTGTTCACCGGCGATCTCGCTGCCGGCGCGCACGTACAGCGCGCCGGCCGCCCCGACGAGGAGCACCGCACCAGCTCCCACGAGCAGCCGCCGAGCCCCGAGCGTGCGCTGTGTGCGCTTGGCAACGGGAGTCAGATCGAGTCGCCTGTCCTTCGGCCGGGCCTGGCCCAGCGCAACACCAAGCGCGGCTGCCATGTACGGAGCGAGGAACGGGAGGTCGGCGGGTTCGAAGCCGGTGTCACCGAGACGAACGCCGGCGAACGGGTCTGCGAGTTCAACGTCGATGCCCAGCGCATCGCTGAGCTCAACCGTCAAACCGGGCAGCTGCGAGCCGCCTCCCGTTACGAGCAGTCGGCGCACGTGCCGAGACCCGGGCTGCTCGGCGTAGAAGGCAAGCGATGCCTGTACCTCGGAGATCAACTCACCGAGACTTTCCTCGGTGGCTCGAATCGCCACCGCAGACGACGGATCCTCGGTGACACCGAGGCGCTTGTACCGCTCGGCCTCGAGCTCGGCAATGCCGAGCCGGCTGGCGATGCGCTCGGTCGTTCGTCGACCGCACGCGTTCGTGAGCGTTCTCGAGAACGCCGGCTCTCCCCAGCGTGCAGCGACTACGACCACGGTCCCTGCGCCAATCGACAGGATGATGTCGACGCTGTCGTCGTGGTCGGGCTCGGCGTGGGTCAACGCCAGCGCCAACGCAGCAGGAATGACATCGACAGCGGCAACCTTGAGATCGGCACCGTGCATCGCCATCAGCAGCGGCTCCACCGCATCCTGATGCGTCGCCGCGAGCAGGAGGTGCAGCGTCTCGTCGCTCGGCTCGGGCCCATCCATGGTCCTGATGTCGAAGACCGTCTCCTCGGCAGGCAGCGGTACATAGTCGTCGAGCTGGAGACGAATGGTCGACATCAGCTCGGAGCGCGACAGGCGGGGCATCTCGATCGTGCGCACGATCACGCGAGCCGACGACATCCCCACTCGCACTTGACGTGACTTGAAGCCGGCTTGGGTCCACAGTTGCCGGAGCGCGATCGAGACGGCACCGACGTCGGCGACCTCGCCGTCGACGACAGCCCCGACCGGTAGGCCGACCTGCCCCATCCGCCGGATCAGCGGTGAGTCGCCGAGTTCGATCTCCACGGCACGCACGGCATTCGTGCCGACATCTACTCCAACTGCAGTTGCCGCCATCGGCCGGTCTCCTAGCTCTCGCACGCTGTAGTCGGCCTCTTCGACGTGCCGCCGACAACGGTTCCCCCATATGGGGAATCGTCGGTCATGCGCCAGCAC
The DNA here is from genome assembly GCA_031408175.1 of Ilumatobacteraceae bacterium. Lineage (GTDB taxonomy): Bacteria > Actinomycetota > Acidimicrobiia > Acidimicrobiales > Ilumatobacteraceae > JAENVT01. The sequence goes on along the minus strand of JANOJI010000151.1, from coordinate 8,983 downwards.
GGTTGGCCGACACGACTGGTGTGCCCACTCGCGCCCACCACCCCACCCGGACGAGACTTGGAGACGAAGGCGTCAGCCTGATCGAGCAGATCATCGCTATGACCGTGATCGTGGGCGCCCTGCTCGGGCTGCTGAGCACCTTGGGGGCAACGGCGCAAGGCGTGACGACCAGCCGGCAACGCACGATCGGCGTCTCGCTGGCGAAGCAGGCGATCGAGAACATGCAGGGCGCCGCGTACTCCAGCGTGGCGATGAGCGTGACAGACCTGGCCACGGATCCGTTGGTGTTCGGGATCGCCCCGAACCTGACGTTCGAGAGTGAGCCGATCGTGCTCGGCGGCACCTCGCCGCACCGCACCACCATCACCGCGGTGGGAACGACCTTCGCTTTGCGGACCTTCGTGACAGCGGTGGGCGCCGGTGGAGCCGGCTACCGCCGAGTCACCGTGATCATCGAGTGGCCGTCGGTATCACCGAGCCACACGATGCGATTCTCGTCATTGGTGTTCCCGCTCGACTACACCTCGTACCCGGCCAGTAGCGGCGAAGCAGAAGCCATGGGCGGGCTGATCACGGTCAACGGCACGCTCGGTGGCGACACATTCGAAGACGTCCAGGTTTCGCTGCCGGGAGCCCGCGTCGACACGAACGCGTCGACGCTGCGGACCTCGATCGCGGCGGCGGCCAGTTCCACGAGTCACGTCGACCTGCTGACCGGTCCCATAACTTCGGCCACATGCAGCGGGGCCGGCAGCGACATTGGTGAATGCCCGCGTCAAACCCTCCAGAGCGTGGCAGACAACGATTCGACGTCACTGACCGGTAGTTGGGTCGCCGGGGTCGGTGAGGCCTTCTTCGCTGCCGGGCTGGCCACCCCGGGCGGCGCGACAGTCGTCACCCCCTCGGGCACGATGACCTCGCGTGCGAGCACCGATGCCTGCGGGACATGCAGTTTCGGGGACAACGACGGGTTGCCCTGGGCCGACGCATCAGTCGCCACGACGACCGTCACATCAGCCGACTTCGCGAGCGACCACGGCGTCGGAGCGCTCGCGGGCAGTCTGTGGAAGCTGGACAGCGCCTGGTCGCCGAATGCGGCGATCGACCATGACCCCACCGGCAACGGAACCGTGACAGCCTCAGCGCAGCTCGTCGCGCCGGCGTTGCGGGTGTTCGACGTCGAGGGCGCTCCGAGTGCATTCGACGGCGCGGTCAAGGTCGGTGCATTCTCAGCGAAGGCATCCGCTGTGTCGGGCTACACGCTGGTCGCTCCAGACGTGACGACCGGGACGTCGACCATGCAGTTGCAGCTGTGGGACGGCGCCGCCTATCGCCCGGTCGACATCATGCCCGGCACCGAGCTTGACACGACAGCCACGGCCACGTTCACGGTCGGCGACCACGTGGTGACGCTGACCTCACGCGTGCAAGCCCAACCATCCACCTTCAGCACCGCCGGCACTGCCCCGCGCCGCGATGCCGCAGCACAGCATCCCTCGATCCTCGTGATCACCGTCCAGGTGATCATCACCTCGGCGACGCAGTTCGATCCACCGCCTACCACGACCTCGACCACCACGACCTCGACCACCTCGACCTCGACGACATCGACCTCGACCACGTCGACCACATCAACCACGACGCCAGAGGCCCCCACGACCTCGCCTGAATCGACGACGACGAGTTCATCGTCGACGACCTCGACGTCGACCACCACCACGATGGCGCCGATACCCACGGTGACGGACAGCTTCACGATCGTCGTCGACTACGGCCGGGTATCCGCTCACGACACATGGCTGGCGATGGCGCCATGAGCACCAGGCCCCCACACACCGACAGCGGCACGACCTTGATCGAACTGATGATCACGCTCGCGGTGATGTCGATCGGGATGACGATCGCTGCGGCGACACTCTTCCTGGCGCAAAGCGCGTCGAACCGCATCGAGCGCAGTGCCGAGGCCATCGACGCTGCCCGCCTCCTGTCGGCATCATTGGACCGCGAACTGCGGTCGGCAATCTGCATCTCGTCGCCCGGCGAGAACCTGAGCTCGAACACCTTGACGTTCCAGACACTTTCCTCGACGGAGGTCGCGGTGCTGACGTACGCCATCACCAACGGCACGGTGACCCGCACCGAGAACCTCGGGCAACAGCGAACGGTCATCAGCGGTGTCGGGCTGACGACGACCGCGTTCAGGCAGGTGACCACGCCCTTGAGAACCGTCGTGGTCGACATCCCAATTCGATCCGAGAACGGCGGAGAGTTTCATCTCCTGACGACCGTCGCAGGGAGGAACGCATGGAGACCATGCTGAATCAGCACAAGCGCCGACAGGGCGAGACGTCGCATCAGCCTGTGACCGATCGCGGATCGGTCTTGGTGATGGCGGCGATCATCTCGGTGGTCGTGTTCGCCCTCGCCGCTGTGATGCTGTCGCTCACCGATCGCGAGAGCTCGGCGTCGAACGGGGACCGCCACCGCCAAAATGCCATCGACTCGGCAATGTCCGGCGTGGTCATCGCCAACTCGGCCTTGACGAACAATGCCGCATACACGGGCAGCGGTTTGGTCACCCTCACCGGCGGCGCGGCGCAATTCGAGGTGTCCGTCGCGATCGACACCACCGTCGGCGGCTTTCGTCGAGTGCTCACCTCCTACGGCTACGCCCCGACGAAGGCCTCGCCCAAGTCGGTGCGCACGGTACGACAGGTTGTCGACCTCGCTCCACTGACCTTCTCCTACGGCGTGTACGCCGGCGGCAACTATGGCGACGGGTCGTCATCGTCAGTGGTCGGAGGCATGTACACCGGCGGCAACATCACGCTGGGCAACTCCCAGGACTACATCGGGAATGTGTCCGCCCGTGGCAACATCGTGACCGGATCGAACCAGAAGATCACCGGCACACTCCGTGCCAACGGCAACGTCAGCGTGTCGAGCAGTTCGACCGACGTGTATGGCAGCGTCTACGCCGGTGGCAACATCACCACGGGGGGCACCATTCGCGACGCTGCCCAAGCCGGTGGCAACATCGGCACGAGCGGATGCCCAACGCCGAAGGTGCAGGGCTCGTGCATCCAGTACTCGCCTCCCCCACTCGTGCCACTCGAGAACCTCCCTGTCTTCACCTACAACCCTGCCAACTACCTGCCCGTCGTGCCCGTCAACATCGGCGGCACAGCCTTCGTCACGGCGGCTCAGAGCCCGATCCAAGGCGTTTTCAACGTGGACGGCAATGCAGAGTTCAAGAAATCGGACTCGCTTCGGCTGACGGGCGACACGACCATCGTGACGTCGGGGAACTTCATCGTGCCGGGAACGGTCGCGAACAACGCGCCAGCAGGCGTGAGCGTGCAGCTGGTGATCGTCGTCCGGGGAAACGTGACGGCGAGCAACAACCTGACGATTCCGACGACCGTGTCGACGTTGGTGTACACGAACGGAAACTTCGATGCGAAGAACTCCTCGACGTACACCGGTGTTCTCTACGCGGCCGGCAACGTGATCCTTGGTGCACACAGCCTGATCACGTACGCCCCCGTTTCGGCCCCGGGCTTCGACTGGACACTCGCGAATCCCCAGAGCTTCACGATCCGCAACGTCTCGACCAGGGAGACGACAGGGGCCTGAGAACCGAAAAGGGGACTTCTTTTCCCCACGCGGGGTCGTAGCGGCCGACACAAACGACTGATGGATGCAACAACGCTCCCGGCCCCAGTGGTCACCACGGAGGGGCCTCCGCCGGGAGCCGAGTTGAGCGATCCGGCGTTGCGTGGGCTGCTGCCCGAGCACATGGGGCACCGGTACCAGGCCGTGCCACTGCGCCGCGAGAACGGTGAGTTGATCGTCGGCATGGTCAATCCGGGTGATCTTCGGGCGGTCGATGACCTGCGCGCGTTGCTCGACGAGCGGTTCACCCGAGTCGCGATCGCCCCGGCACAGTTGGCCGACCTGCTCGATGAACGCCGCAAACTCGACCAGGAAGTCAACAATGTCGCCCAGATCGTGGTCGACGACTCTTTCGACGAGCAACAGGACCTGGCCACACTGCGCGCCGTCGTCGAGGAAGCCCCCATCGTCAAGTTCGTGAACCTGATCATCCTGCAGGCCGTGCAGGAACGGGCGTCCGACATCCACGTCGAGCCGACCGAGCACGACCTGCGAATTCGATATCGCATCGACGGCGTGCTCCACGAGCGCATGCGCCAGCCACGAGCGATCATCCCCGGCGTGATCTCACGACTGAAGGTGATGGCCGACATCGACATCGCCGAACGGCGCGTGCCAAAGGACGGCCGCATCAGCCTGACGGTCGACGGCGCTGTGGTCGACCTGCGCGTCTCCACGCTGCCCACCGTGCACGGCGAGAAGATCGTGATGAGAATCCTCGATCGGGCCAGCAGCGTGCAGTCCCTGGCAAGCCTCGGCTTCCTGCCGTCACAGCTCGAGCAGTACGAGCACTCGTTCCGCAAGCCCTACGGTGCGATCCTGGTCACTGGGCCGACGGGCTCCGGCAAGACGACCACGCTCTACGCAACCCTCAACCTGCTCAACCTCGAATCGCGCAACATCGTCACGGTCGAGGACCCGGTCGAGTACCGGCTGGCCAACGTCAACCAGGTGCAGACGAATCCGAAGGCCGGGCTCACGTTCGCCAACGCACTGCGCTCGATCCTGCGCCAGGACCCCGACATCATCCTCGTCGGCGAGATCCGCGACCGCGAGACCGGCGTCATTGCCATCGAAGCCGCCCTCACCGGGCACCTGGTGCTGACGACACTGCACACCAACGATGCGCCTTCCACTCCACTCCGCCTGATCGAGATGGGCATCGAACCGTTCCTCGTCACCTCCGCAGTCGATTGCGTGTTGGCTCAGCGCCTGGCGCGACGCCTGTGCGACCGATGCAAGATTCCGTTCGTTCCCACCGAGCTGGAGCTCAGTGCTGCCAAGTGGGACTTCTCGCGGGTGTCGATCGAAGATCTCGTGTTCTACCGAGGCGTCGGTTGTTCGCAGTGCGGCGGGACCGGATACCGGGGGCGGCTGGCGATCCACGAGGTGATGCTGATGTCGGAGGAGCTCGACAAGCTGGTCGTCAGCCGCGCCTCGTCCGAGGACGTACGCCGCGTCGCCGCCAGCCAGGGAATGATGGATTTGCGCAGCGACGGGCTGGCGAAGGTTGCACTGGGACTCACCACGCTTTCGGAGGTGTCACGTGTTGTTGCCTGATCAGAACGGCTCCGCCGTAGCAATGTCGGCCTCGGTGCTCGCACCGCCGGCCGAGTTCACGCCGAGGATCCCCCACGACATCGACGAACTGCTCGAGCAGTGTCTTTTGCTCAATGGATCCGACCTGCACCTGACCGCCGGAGCAGCACCCACTGTGCGGGTCAACGGCGTGCTGCGGCCGCTCGAGGGATACGGCATCCTCCACGGCGCAATGATCGAGCGCTTGGTGTTCGCGATCTTGAACGAGCGCAAGATCGAAGCGTTCACGCACGATCTCGAGCTCGACACGAGCTACGCGATCCCCGGCAAGAGCAGGTTCAGGATGAATGTGTTCCGCCAGCGCGGCGCCATCGGAGCTGTGCTGCGTACCATTCCGTTCAAGATTCCCGACTTCGACTCGTTGCACCTGCCGGCTGTGATCCGGACCTTTGCAGACCTGCCGCGCGGTTTGGTGCTGGTAACCGGTCCGACTGGATCCGGGAAGTCGACGACACTCGCATCGCTGCTCGACATCATCAACCAGACCAAGCCGGTGCACATCTTGTCGTGCGAGGACCCGATCGAGTTCCTCTACTCCCACAAGATGGCGATCGTCAACCAGCGCGAAGTGGGGGAGGACACCCACAGCTTCGCGTCGGCACTGAAACGAGCACTGCGTGAGGACCCCGACGTGATCCTGGTCGGCGAAATGCGCGACCTGGAGACCATCCACATGGCCCTCACCGCAGCGGAGACCGGTCACCTTGTCTTCGCCACCCTGCACACACAGTCTGCGCCGCAGACCGTCGACCGCATCGTCGACGTGTTCCCACCGGATCAGCAGGGTCAGATCCGGGTGATGCTGGCCACGACGTTGCAGGCCGTGGTCACCCAGCAACTCCTGCCGTCCGCTAACGGTCGCAGCCGCGTCGCCGCCGCGGAGATCCTGATCGCTACACCCGCGGTGCGTAACCTGATCCGCGAGCGCAAGGGCTACCAGTTGGCCAGTCAGATGCAGGCCGGCGCGAAGCACGGCATGGTCACGATGGACCAGAACCTTGCCGAGCTCGTCCGGTCGCACCGAATCACTCTCGACGACGCACTGGAACGTGCCGCAAGCAGCGATGACCTGCGCAGCCTGCTCGGTATGAAGACGACCGAGGCGGGTGGTCGATGAGCACCACCTATGCCTACAGGGTGCGCGACAAGGCCGGCACCGTCCACAAGGGCAGCATCGAGGGCCAGAGCGAGCAGCTCGTCGTCGCCAAGCTCCGCGAGCTGGGATACGTGCCCGTCTCGGTCATCGCTCGGGGCAAATCCAAACTGACATCGGATGTCAGCGCAGGCGACGGCAAGGTCAGCCTGCGTGCGATCGTGATCTTCTCCAGGCAGCTGGCAACGATGGTCGCCGCCGGGCTGACCCTGATTCGGGCGCTGAGCATCCTGGCCGATCAGACCGAGTCGAAATCACTTTCCACAGTGATCACCACCATGCGCGGCGACATCGAACGCGGGTTGTCGTTCTCGCAGGCGATCTCCAAGCATCCCAAGGTCTTCCCAACCGTGTACATCGCCATGGTGCGCTCCGGCGAGGTCGGCGGGATGCTCGACATGGTGTTGCTGCAGCTGGCGACGATGCTCGAAAAGCAGCTCGAGCTTCGGCGGCGGGTGAAGTCGGCGATGTCGTATCCGATCGCCGTGGGGGGCATCATCGTGGTCATCGTTTCGGCGATGCTGCTGTTCATCGTCCCGATGTTCGAAGCCATGTACGACGATCTCGGTGGCGTGTTGCCACTGCCCACGCGGATGCTCATCGCCGTGTCGGACTTCCTCACCAGCGCCTGGTGGGCCATCGCGATCGGCACCGTCGGTGGTGTCGTCGGATTGAAGCGTTGGAAGGCGACCCCAGGTGGTCGGTTGACGTTCGACCGGATCAAACTACGCCTGCCGATCGCCGGCACAATCGTGCAGAAGACGGCGATCGCTCGGTTCTGTCAGACGCTCGCGGCGCTGGCCCGCTCGGGTGTCTCGATCATGGAGGCACTCGACATCGTCGCCGACACCGCCGGCAACGCAGTGGTAGCCGAGGCGATCATCGAAGCCCGCGAGCGTGTCCGCGTGGGTGAGTCGGTGTCGGCGGCGTTGATGAACCACCCCGTCTTTCCGGAGATGGTGGTGCAAATGATGGCCGTGGGCGAAGAGACCGGGGCCCTCGACGAGATGCTCGACAAGATCGGCGAGTTCTACGACGCCGAGGTGTCGGCAACGGTCGATTCGCTGACCTCGCTGATCGAGCCGTTGCTCATGGTCGTGATGGGCATCACCGTCGGCGGCATGGTCGTGGCCTTGTACCTACCGATGTTCCAGATCATCAATCTCGTGAAATGAGCGGAGCTATCCCATGAAACTCAAAGCACACTCCAAGGCCGGGCGCACGGGCCGACACGTTGAACGCCATCGACGATCAACCATGTTGATGAGTCGACCCGGCCAGTGGCCGGCGCCTGATCCGGCAGCTCGTGTCGTTCTGGACCCCAGTGACACATCGTCGCTGCCCGCCCATCCGTCGTCGACCACACGGCCGGCGATGTCGCGCACCAGTACGCATCGGGGCGAACTCATCGTCGCCGCCGGCCTCGGGGGGATCTTGGTGTCGGTCGGTTCAGCCTTCGTGAAGCTCGTCGATCTGCCGTCGCTGTCGGAAGTCGCGATCGGAACGCTCGGCGGTGCTCTGGTGCTGGTGGGAGTCATCAGTCGCCGCCGCCACGTCGCGACCGAACCCGCCCAACGACGCACCGCGACCAAGGAGCGACTCCCTGCTGCAGGCCCGATCCCCACTTCGGAGCCGATCCGTACCGCAGAGCCGCTTCCCCCTGTCGAACGACCACCCGTCGCACTCGACCTCCCCTCGTTGACCGGGCAGATCAGCCACGTGCTCGCCGAGCTCCGACACAAGTACGGCATGGCCTACCGCACGCGCACGTGGATCGAGGACATGTTGCCCGCGTACGGGGCGGAGCTGGACGATCCCGCTCTTGCTCGCGCGCTTCTCGCGGTGGCCGCGCTCGACGCGGGAGGCATACGCGCCGACGTCTCCGGCCTCTCCGAAGCCCATACCAACGATGCGATCATCGCAGCCGGCACCGTCGTGCTCGCCGCGCTTCGGCAGGTTCGCGAGGCATGCGAGGAATCAGGCAGCCGTCCTGCAGCGTCAGTTCGATCGTCCGACCCCTCACGCTGGCCGGTGTCGGAACGCTGAGCCGCTCAACGTCGCGATGAACGACGCTTCGCCGGACGGACCGGGAGGCGATCGTCGTCGATGCCGGTATCAGCAAACCGTGACGTGACCGGCACAACGTCCGCGACCGGTGCCGACACCTCGTCCGCGATTGGCTCGGTGGCAATCTCGACCTGCGGTTGCCCAGGGGCGATCGGATCCAGCAGTTCGGCAAACTCGACATCGCTGAGATTGCCGTCGTGGCTGATGTTTGCCTTTCTTCGGAAGGCGCGGCTGCCTCGACCCATCACCGCGACCTCACCGGTCGACGCGCCGTGCGCACGATGATGGATGGCGTTCGATCCCGAGCTGGCTCCGATGCGTTGCCACGGTCCAACGACTGATGTTCAGCGCTTCGGCAGCATCGACATGCGACAGGTCTCGCAGGGCGACGAGTTGATGCAGCACGGCGCGCCGCGATGAGGAGATGAACGGAAGGAGCTGCGCGTTCAGCAACAATTCGAGCGCGTCCTCCGGATCGCAATCGAGGTG
>JANOJI010000145.1:0-9300 GCA_031408175.1 Ilumatobacteraceae bacterium | reverse complement strand
GGTTCATCCGATCCGAAGTCCATCGAGCTGTTTGGCTCCCGCCAACCATCCCAGAAGCTGGTCAAGATGATCCAATCCGACGAGGCGACCTCCGACGCCAGCCGCGACCCCGGCTCGTTGGCCAGCCCGGGGTCCATCTCGATGAAGTACGTCGACGGAGGGAGCTCCGGGAACAGGTAGTAGAAGAACGCGTCGCTGTACCACGTGCGCCGCAGGTCGCTCGGTCCCACCAGCAAACGCTCGCCGGGCTCTGACAACCTGTCGAGATCGGCAATCACATCGCGACTCGCCAGGTACGGGCCGAAGTCGCCGAGGTAGAACCGGCGGCCTTCGCGCGACACCGGGAACGGTGTCTGCACGTTGCCCGCGCTGACCCGCGTGTGCAACAGGTAGTAGCGGAACGTGAACAGCGGTGCGACGACCAAGGTGAGGGCAACCACCAGGGTCGCGCCGGCCGTCACGCGTTGACGCTGCGTGGTGTTCGGATGGCGACCCCGGATGTATTCGACGATGGCCAGGATCAAGAGTGGGAACGAGATGCAGGTGACCCACGACAGGTGGGTCGAGTCGGGTCGCTGCAATGCCTGCGGTGCGACACCGACACTGAACAACGCACCGCACAGCAGCGTTGCCACGCGTGGCGTGGGGGACTGCCGCCACAGTCGAACCGCGACCCACACAAGAATGACGGGCACGATGAGCATCGCAAAGAACCACAGGAACAGCGCCTTCTCGACCGGCAGAGCCGGCACCTTCCACCATGGCGGCACGAGTTCGGCGATGGCCTGCAGCGAGCCGTCGAGGTGGCTCCACGACGGCGGCCGTGGCAGCTCGCGCCCGGCGCGCAGTTTGAACACCGGGTCGATCACCATGCCCCGAAAAGCCGTGCTCGGCCCGACCAGTGCGACGTGCACCCACATGGGCGACAACCCGACAAATGTGGCGATCAGCACCGTGCGCCACCGAGGATTCCGCCACAGGTACCAGCCGTAGACGATGCCTAGCGCCAACGCCAGATCGGGGCGGTACGTCAAGGCCAGGCCGGCCAGCACGCCGGCTGCTATCAGCGAGCGGCGCGAATCCGCGACCGTGCGGGCGCGCAAGGCGAACACGATGCTCCACAGACAGAGGGCGAGGCCTCCGTTCCACGCCATTGCGGTCAGCCCGATCGGTGTGAGCACATAGAAGACAGACAGCCCGGCAACCGTCGCCGCGGCGATCCGGCCCCAAGGACGCGCCAGCGTGAACAAGGCGAAGATGATCGCCAGGTGTTGGATGAGGCCGAAGGTGCGCTCGGCTTCGAGCGAGATCCCGACGACCGTGTACCAGCCCGCCAACACCTGCAATGCGCCCGGGCCATAGAGGTGCAAGAAGTCGCGATTGGGCAGATCTCCTTTCAGGATCCGCTCAGGGAAGACCATCATGAAGGCTTCCTCCATCGTGCCGCCGGTGGTGTGATACAACCCGCGAAGTGGCAGCGCGATGACGGCGACAACCGATCCGATCGCCGCCCACGTCGCACAGCCACCCCGGTGCCACGCCCCTGCGAGCCGCAGCCGCAGCCCACCCGAACCGCCCAGCACGAATGGTGCACCATCGGCTTCCGATTCAGCGTCGCGCGGGCCGCGCTCGAGCCAGCGCCGAGCCAGCGCGACGACCGGCACCAACCCGACGGCTCCGAGGACGCACAGCGCAGGCTCGGCCGGGGCACGAAACCGTACGCTGCCGTAGGTGTAGGCCGAGGTGATCGTGACACTGAGGAACTGCACACCGAGTGGCAGCAACGGAACACGGCGGCGCCGCATCGAGATCGCACCGACCACCGAGAGCCCGGCCAGGCCGTAGAACATCATCAAACCCATCGTGCTTGCGTCGCGATTGCGGCCCTCGATGCCACCGAGATTCACGTTCTGCAACGGGCGGAACAGTTCCCACTGCCGCAGCACTCGCAAGGTCATCACCCGCGGCAACTCGTCGACGTGATCGCGTGCGTAGTCGAAACCCAGCGACCGCCAGTACAACGCCGTTTGCGATTCGTCGCCGGGCGGTTCGCCCAGTGCATCGCGGACCCGTTGCTGACATTGGTAGTCCCAGTAACCGACGAACGGGCCGTCGTACACCGACGGGCAGTTGGCGTACACCATCACTTCGTTGCCGTTGGTCGACAGCGGCACGAACTTCTCGAACGTCGTCGCGTTGCGGATCATCCACGGTGCCAGCACCACAGCACACGCCACGACGACTACCGTCACGTGCCGCATTCGCGCGGAGCGCGGCAGAGTGCGAGTCAGCATGATCCACGGCAGGACGAGCAGCGGAAGTAGCAGGATCCCCTCACCGCGAGCGAGGGCTGCCAATGCGATCACCGCGCCGAGGAGCGCCGCAGTCGCAACGCGTGGTCGGTCACGCCAGCGATAGGCGACGATCATGGTGACCGTGACCAGCAGAGCCATCAGGCCCTCCGGGTACAACAGGCTGTCGATCTGCCACAAGTTGGGATACACCGCAGCGAACGCTGCTGCCGCCAGACCCACGGCCGCGCCGCCGAGCCGCTTGCCCAGCACGCCTGCGGCCAACACCACAGCTGTGCCGATGACGATCGACATCATCTTGTGGTCGAAGTAGCCGGTGCCCCCGAAACGCGAGCTGATCGAGAGCACGACCGGGTACAGCGGGCCGTGAAACGCGCTGGGGCGGATGCCCTCGAAGTCCCGCCATCGCAACGGCTCGAGGAAGCCGCGCCCTCGGGCGAGCAGGTTCGCCGTGGTGTGGTAGAAGAGCGGGTCGCCGTTGTCGGTGCGTTCGGGCAGCACGGTCAACAGGGTGATGACTCGAACCAAGAATCCCATGGCGACCACGGCCGGCAGTGCCAAACGGGATCTCACGATCGCGCGCCACTCGCCGAGCCGCACGAGGTCGATGGCGCCGACTGCTGCGACGATCACGACACCGAAGGCACCGGCGATCAACAACGACCAGATGAACGGGGCGACGACATCTCCGCGCAGGAAGACCCCGCTGTCGAACTCGAAAACCCGCTCGTGGTACTGGCGGGCCACCAGGGTGAAGGCCGATTCGCCTGCCAACAGCACGCCAGGCGCCGTGATCGCGACGACTCTGGACACCCGGGGCGCACTCCGGCGGGTGAACGTCGGTGGAATCAGGCAGGAGGCGCACAGCAATCCCGCGGAGAAGGCCACAGAGACGAGCGCATGAAGATGGATGTCGGCGGACGAGTCGGCCAAGGGCGACCTCGGCAGACCAAGCGCGAACGCTGCGAGGACGAACGCAACCCCTGCCACGGCGAACCCGCCGAGCCGCAGTCGACGGCGCAGTGGTACCGAGCTGACCGAGGCATCGACGAGTGCGACGGCGAGACCGACTCCGACCATGTCGAGGTGGTTCGGCAACCAGCTGAGCGGACCGAACAGTCCTGTTCGCCCACTGGCGGTGAAGGCCGCTCGGTACACCATCGCGATGAGCACGAGGCTCACCGGGACCATCCACGGGCGTGTTCGCGCCGCGCCGCGGCTCATCCCGACGAGTGCCGGCATCAGCACAACCGTCAAGAGGAGGGTCAACACGAGTGGGCCGGCGCCCAGGCCTGGCAAGAGAGTGCCCGTGCCTCGGAAGAACAGCAGTGTCGTCAATAGCCGCTGCGGCGATGCCTGCACATGCAACGCTGCCTTGGCGAACAGGACGGTCAGCGCCCAGCCGACGTACGTCGCGGGAATCCATCGCAACCCGGGGCCACTGGTGGCATGTCCGGCAAGGCACTGTCGCCCGGCCACGAAGGCGACCAGGGCAATCACAAGCGGCACTGCCAGGTCGAATCGGGCGAGTACGGCACCCTGCGCGCCGGTCAATCTGTCGCCGGCAATTGCGGCACGCTGGATCAACACGGCCACAGAGGCGAGTGCGACGATCACGCCTGCGCGCAACGGCCACCGCGTCGCAGACCAGTCTCCCACGGCTGTCGACCATACTCGCCTGCTACCCTCACGACCTGGTGAGTCCTGCACGACGTTGGGTCCAAGAGCGTGTCGGCTCACCGGCCAGGCTGGTGTCGATCGTGGTCGCCGGCTTCGCCCTGGTGTGGTGGCAATGGCCGACGATCGCCGGGCACGACAAGCGCACCGACGTGGTGCTGATCACCGACGACTTTCTCACCTCGACCCAGTTGCCGGTGACCAATCGCATCCACGAGGACGGGCGCAGTCTGCGATGGGAAGTGGGCGCCACATCGTGGTGCGACGCAGCAGACGCGGTCGGGCGAGCCGTCGAGGAGTTCGATCCGGCGGCGCTCGTCTTGTCGTTCTCCGATGCCGCGGGTTGCGATGCGACGGCCCTGACCAGTGCCGTGCGCGCAGCGAAAGGGCACAGCGTCGTGATCGTGACCCAACCTGGGGGCAGTGGTATCGAGACGGCGATCGATGGGTCGCTAGCGACGTTGATCGACCCGACGCGCTTCATCGGCGATCAACTGGCCGCAACCTCCATGCCGTGCCAGTGGTGGGAGATCTGTACCGAGGGCACGATCGCGGTTCGAACCGCCAACGGTGACCTGACACCAGAGGGTGTTGACCGGGTCGCCCGGATGATCGTCGCCGAACTGCCGTGACCAGATCGCCCATGGTCCGGTGCCTGTGTTGAAGGTCATCGACGCGATCCGGAGATACCCCGTTCTGGCGGTCGTCCCTCCAGCCCTCATCGTGTGCGTCACGCTGGCCACCGTCGCCGGTTCGACGTGGTACCTCACGGGCGACTTCTCCCACACCGAGTTCCTGGTGCGGGCCATTCCAGGCCACCCTCCACTGATCGGGGTGGCAGCCCGCGTGCAGGATCTCGGCTCGACCCCGGGACCGAGCATGGCGTACCTGCTCTACCCGTTCTACAAGTTGTTCGGTTCGACCGCGCTTGCGCTGGTTGCCGCGGTAGACCTGCTGCACCTGGCCGCCATCGCCGGCGCTGTGGTTGTGGCCAGGCGCGTGGGTGGCGCGTCGATCGCCGTGCTCGTTGCATTGAGCCTGACGGCCACAGTGCTGGCTCTCGCACCGCGGTTCTTCCTCGAACCGTGGAACGTGTGGGTGCCAGTCTTTGCCTTCGCCCTGTTCCTGCTGCTGGTGTGGGGTCTGGCCTGCGAGCACCTGGCGCTACTACCGATTGCCGTAGCGGTCGGCAGCCACTGCGTGCAGACGCACATCAGTTACACGATGCTGGTCGGCGGATTGCTTGGCGCGGTGGTCGCCTGGTTGGCCTGGTTGTGGTGGCGCACCGATCGCCTGACCGACCGCCACCCACTGCGATGGTTGCTGATCGCCACCGCAACATTGGTCGTCGCCTGGCTGCCACCGGTGATCGAACAGGCTCGTCCCGGCACCGGCAACTTGCGCAAGCTCTATCACCAGTTCACGGATCCCGACGCCCCGTTCGTGGGACCGCGGGCCGCGCTCAAGGCGATGGTCGGTCGCTTCAATCTGTTCGGGCCGTGGATCATCGACGCCCAAAAGGACCCCCGCAGCGCACCCAACTACCTCGGCTTCGTCCTGTTCGTTGCACTGGTGGGCGTGTCGGCTCGGTGGGCGTTGCGACGACGAGATCGGATCGAGCTCTCGCTCTATGCCGTGCTGGCCGCGGCAACCGTGCTGGGGTTGATCTCGACGACACGGATCTTTGGCGTCTTCTTCGAGTACGTGATCCGCTGGATGCTGCCGTTGGTCGCGTTGTGGGTCGCCACGAGCGTGTGGTCGTGCTGGCTCACATGGCGAGCGCGGAGCCCGTCAGCTTCGACGGCATCGGGCGTTGATCGCCCAGTGTTCGTCGCCGCAGGAGTTGCCGTCGCGTGCGCGTGCGTGGCGACGGGACTTGGCGTTGCTCGAGCTGCAACGGCGGAGGTGCCGTACCAGCGCGACAGCTCCGTGACGCAAGCGTTGTCCGCTCAACTCGAAGCTTCGCTCGACCCGACGACTCGCTATCAGATCAACGAGGTCGATCCGGCCGCTCTGGGATCGGTGGCATTCGGATTGGCGTTGGAACTGGAAAAGCAGCAGCGTGTCCACGCCGGCGTCGGACCGTGGGGCATCGCCGGTGTGATGCCGTTTCGCGTCGTCAGCGACGAGCGGGCCGAGTCGACATTGTGGTACGTGGCCAGCAACCCGGCGATAGCCGCGTTCACGGCGCTGCCGGACGCAATCGTGATGGCGTCGTTCGACGTACGCAGCGCCCAGGAAGCGCAACGCTCGGATCAACTCGAGGCGGAACTACTCGAGGTGTTGTGCGAGGCTGGGCGCGACGACCTGCGACAGCTGCTCTTCGCCCGCTGGGGCCATACGCTGCTGACGTTCATGCCCGATCTGCCACCACAGGCGGCGACGTTGTTGCAGCAATACAGCGACTTGCGCCTCCCCGCAGCGGTGATCGAGCTGCCGCTCGGTGTCGACGGTTACCTCGTGACAGTGCAACCTCCCGGAGCCTGCTAAGTCCTACGGCAGAGCCGCGCAGATACCTGCCGGTTCGGTGTACCGAGGGTCGCCCACCCACTCACCGGTCGCCCAGAGCTCGGGGTCTGGTGGCACGAAATCAGCGAACCGCTCCTGCAGTTCGTTCGTCAACCAGATCGTGAACATCGCCGCGCCCGACGGGCACACGTGCACGCCGTCGGGCTTGCGTTCAGGCACCTTGTCGCCGTTGACATCTTGAATGAAGACGGGGCCCCACACCTCGTCGCTGTTGAGGACGAAGACCTGTCCCGGACGTTCGTCGGCGATGTCCTGCATGATGCCGGTGAGCGTCCCCAATTGCGTGGGGTCCTGGTGGTCGGCGCGTAGCGGCAGAATCGTGATGAGTCCGAGGCGGGCGCCCTGGTCCAGCACGAAGTCGGCGAACCGATCGTACGCTTCGCGTTGCGCTTCGGGGGTTCCGGCGTCCCAGAGCGATCCTTGGTACAGCACGAGGTCCGGCCGGAAGTCGACCACCAACTTGTCGATGTCGGTCGTCGAGTCGTATTTGGTGTCGAGCAAGCCGGCGCCGGGCGACACGTAGCCACCGATCGAGATCCCGCCCGCGAACATGGCCGATGCCACGGCGGGCCATTCGTCGAACGCCATCGAGTCGCCGACCATCAGGATCCGTTGCGTCGGAGCCAGGAGGGTCGTGGTTGTGGTTGTCGCGGCAAGGGTGGTGCTCGTTGCAACCGAAGCCGGTGCCGTCGCCAGAGTGGTGGCTGGAGCCACAGACGTCGCCGCCGCGTTGTCGGGCGGGGCACCGGTGGTGGATGTCAACTGATCGAGTGAGAACACCGCCGGTCCGGTCGCTGGGAGAGGCATCAGTATCCACAAGCCGGCAACACCCGCGGACACGACGACCAGAGTTGCCAAACCCTTGCGACCTCGCGCCCACGTCGCTCTGAACCGAACCGGGTCCTCGACGACCACTTTCGAGATGGCCGCAGCGGCGAACGACACTACGAATCGCAGGCCGAGCAACGACCATCCCGACAGCCCGGTGCGCTGCGGCGATAGCAGCGCAAAGACGGGCCAGTGCCAGAGGTAGAGGCTGTACGACAGCACGCCCGTCACTCGCAGTGGTGCCCACCCGATCCAACGCGACACCGCCGCGTCGGGTCGTGCCGCGCAGCCGGCAACCAGGAGCGCGGAGAACAACGAATGGGCGAAGAGGCCACCGCGGAACAACCACGGCGACGACGGCCCGTCGACCAGAAACCAGAAGAGCCCGATGACCACTGCGACCGTCGTCGCAACAGCCGTGAAGCCGTTGGCGAGTCGCGAGGTCATCCGGATCGCGGCTGACCGAAGCGGCGCCGCTGCGAACAACGCGCCGAGCAGCAGGCTGCTGGCCCGCGTATCGGTGCCTACGTACACGCGGGTCGGGTCGCCCGGATCGAACAGTGTGATCATCAGCCCCAGCGATGCAACCGATGCAACCACGCACACAGCGATCACCGTCCGATGCGCATGCCGGCTGCGCCAGGCAATCAACGCCACGACCAACGGCCACAGCAGGTAGAACTGCTCCTCGATCGCCAGGCTCCACAGGTGGCCGAACATGCGCGGCAGCTCGAAGGACGCCCAATAGTCGCGGTGATCGGCGATCGCGTGCCAGTTGGCAATGTACGCCTGCGCCCACGGGCCGTCGCTCAGGGTCGCGGCTCGCTCGGGCACGGTCGCCACGATCGCCGTGATGACCGTCACCGCAACCAGCAGCAGCAGGACCGCCGGCAGCAGCCGCCGGAACCTTCGCCCCCAGAACGCAACGACATCGACACGGCCCGTGGCGTCGACCTCGGCGAGTATCAGGGAGGTGATCAGGAATCCCGACAGCGCGAAAAACAGGTCGACTCCGAGAAAGCCGCCCTGCAGCTTCCCCGCGTGAAAGAAGAGCACTGCGATGACCGCCAGCCCGCGCAGCCCGTCAAGGGCAGCGATGTGAGGCCGAGGTTGTTCGCCGGGCGAGTTGTGCCGCGGTGGAGCCGCAGTCGTCAGCGCCATCTACGACCGCTGCGCGACGACCAGCAACGACTGACCGATCGGTGGGCGCACGAAACGCTCGATACGGCGAATGACCGGAATGAAGTAGCGGTCGTAGACCGTTGCCAGCCGACCGGAGGTTGGTGCCCGCCCGAGCACGCGCACGATCACCCACCAGGCGAAGAACCCCGGCATGTTGGTGTATCGGGCAGTGACCTGCTGGAACCCGACATTGTGGACCAGCGCCAGCAGCTGGTTACGGCGATAGCGCCGATAGTGACCAATTCGTTGGTCGAACTTGCCGTATATCGCCTCGAACGCGGGCACCCACAGCACCATCTTGCCGCCCGGAGCAAGCGACTCGTAGATGTCGCCGAGCGCCTGATGATCATCGGGGATGTGTTCGAGCACATTGAGCAGCACCACCGTGTCGTACGAGCCCGGAGCAGCCGTGCCATCGAGCTGGGCGGTCACGACGACCACATTGGCACGGTCCTTCAGCCGCTCTCGGAGCGCATCGCTGTGCTCCACCGATGGCTCGAGCGCCGTGAGATGACCGTGGTCGGCAAAGTAACTGGAGTACGTGCCGAGCCCCGCACCAACCTCGAGGATCCGTCCGTTGATGTGCGGAGCAATCAGCTCCAGGATCCAATCCGAGTAGTTCTTGGCCTGTTCGAGATCCTCGAGCACGGCGTGCAGATTCTGGTCCGCCGCGGCGAATGCTTCCGGAGTCCGCGCCAGCTGGTTGCGTCGGAATGGGAATCTCACAGCGGCGACCGCATCATTTCCCGCGACGAAAGCGATCGCCGACCCT
>JANOJI010000055.1:0-3824 GCA_031408175.1 Ilumatobacteraceae bacterium | reverse complement strand
TCATCAAGGGTCATGGCGGCGTGCTCGATCGCTTCGACGGCTTCTTGTTCAGCCTTCCGGCGGTGTACTACCTCCTGCAGATTCTGGAGCCTTGGGTTACCAAATAGCGGCTGAAAGTGCGCCCCCGAAGATTGTTCGGGCTGTGTCGATGCGAGACTGACTGCCATGTCAACGGTCCGCGTTGCAATTGCCGGCTCGTCAGGGTCGATCGGGGCGCAGACCCTTGACGTCATTCGTGCTGAAGCAGGTCGATACGAGGTCGTTGCGCTGGGCGTCGGCTCGTCGATCGACATCCTCATCGCCCAGGCCAACGAGTTTCGTCCGAAGGTGGTGGCCGTTGCCGATCAGAGCCGACGTGCCGAGGTCGCCGCAGCGCTTCCGTTTGCTGAGATCGTCGCCGATCTCGCCGATCTCGCCGACGACGCTGATGTCGTCGTCAACGGCGTCGTCGGATTCGCTGGCCTTGCCGTCACCGTGCGCACATTGCAGATGGGCAAACGGTTGGCGCTGGCCAACAAGGAGAGCCTCATTGCCGGCGCACCAGTCGTTCAGCCGCTCCGTGCGACCCCCGGTGCCGAACTGGTGCCTGTCGACAGCGAGCATTGCGCAATCCACCAATGTCTGCGTTCCAGTTCCGATCCGGGTCGCGAGGTCGCCCGAATCATCCTCACGGCCAGCGGTGGCCCGTTCCGTGGCCGCACTGCTCAGGAGCTTGCCGAGGTCGGTGTCGATCAGGCGCTCGATCATCCGACATGGAAGATGGGCCCGAAGATCACCATCGACTCGAGCACGCTGATGAACAAGGGCCTGGAGGTGATCGAGGCCCACGAGCTGTTCGGCACCGCCTATGACCAGATCGAGGTGGTCGTGCACCCGCAGTCGATCGTCCACTCGATGGTCGAGTTCACCGACGGTTCGACGATCGCCCAGCTCAGCACACCCGACATGCGACTCCCCATCGGATATGCCCTCGCCTACCCTCGCCGGATCTCCACTCCGTTTGGCCGGATCGACTGGGTGGCGCTGCCCCGGCTCGATTTCGAGGCTCCCGATACGGCGACGTTCCGTTGTCTGCCGCTGGCGTACGAGGCCGGTCGGATCGGCTCGACGGCGCCGGCGTGGTTGAGCGCGGCCAACGAAGTAGCGGTCGAGGCCTTCCTGAACAGGCGCATTCGCTGGTCGCGGATCGCCGAGGTGTGTGACGCATCGCTCCAGCGCTTCGAGCGATCTGCCGATAGAACAGTCGATGACATCATTGCCGCCGACGCACGCGCGCGTCAGGTGGCCACGGAGGTTCTTGCAGCGTGAGTGACACCTACACCAAGTTTCGCAACGAGGTGATGGCTGGCGGAGCGGACAATCCCGACCTCGAGCCAACCGCCGGCGGTCCGAGGGCCGTGGTCGGGTTGGGCGTGATCGCCGTTTTGCTGGTCGCTCTCTACTTGTGGAGCTCATGGGCGTTTGTCTTCGTCATCGGTCTGCTGATCTCGATCTTCTTCCACGAACTCGGTCACTTCGTCACCGCTCGTTGGACTGGCATGAAGGCCACGCAGTTCTTCTTGTTCATGGGTCCCAAGTTGTGGAGCTTCCGTCGCGGCGAAACCGAGTACGGCCTGCGCGCCTATCCCATCGGCGCGTTCGTGCGCATCATCGGGATGAACAACCTCGACGAGGTCGAGCCCGGCGACGAGGCCCGCGCCTATCGCAACAAGAGCTACCCGCGGCGCATGCTGGTGATCACCGCCGGTTCGATGATGCACATTCTCATCGCCATTGCCTTGATCTTCGCGGTCTATTCGGTCAATGGCCGCCGCGTCGAGACCGGGCGTGTGGGAATTGGTTCCGTGTCGGCCGGCTATCCGGCCAACGTGGCCGGCGTCGAACCCGGCGACATCGTCCTGTCGATCGATGGTGTCCAGCCGAAGACTCCCGACCAGTTCGTCGACGAGATCCGCAGCCATGAACCGGGCGATGCCGTCACCTTGGTGCTCGAGCGGGATGACGCCACGTTGACCAAGGAGGTCAGACTCGGCGCCAATCCGACGCCAGGAGAAGGCTTGGGCACAGCGTTCTTGGGGGTCGGCTTCGGCTACGAAGTGGACTGGAACAACGAGTCGATCGCCAGCGCTGCTGTCGACAGCGTGCAGGACCTTGGTCCGACGATGTGGGCAAGCCTGGGCGGCGTGGTGAAGGTGCTCAATCCTGTGAACATCGTCGGCCATCTCACCGGGTCCAACGAAGATCTCAACACCAGGCCGACCACCGTTGTGGGTATCAGCAAGTTGAGTGACTCGATCGGTGACGAATCCGGATTCGGCGGTCTCTTGCTCACGTTGGCCGCGGTCAACGTATTCGTCGGATTGCTGAACCTGTTCCCGGTGCTTCCGTTCGATGGGGGCCACGCTGCGATCGCCACGTACGAACGAGTGCGGACGCGTCGAGGTCGCTCGCCGTACCGGGCCGATATCACCAAGATGATCCCGGTGGCGATGACCATGATGGCCGTGCTGTTGATGCTGTTCGTCACCGGCCTCTATCTCGACTTCGCCAAGCCGTTGCCCTGAGCTGGCACACTTCCGTCATGCCCTTCGCCCGCAGAAGTACGCGCCAGATCTTCGTCGGCAAGGTGCCCGTGGGTGGGGGAGCACCGATCTCGGTGCAGTCGATGACCATCACCAAAACGGCCGATGTCGAGGGAACGCTGCAGCAGATCTACGCGCTGGCTGCTGCCGGTTGCGACATCGTCCGCTGCACGTGCAACGAGCAGGAGGCCGCCGAAGGGTTGGCGCAGATCGTGCCGCGCTCGCCGATCCCGATCATCGCCGACATCCATCATCAGTACCGCATGGCGCTGGCGGCGATGGAGGCCGGCGTCCATGGCCTGCGGCTGAACCCTGGCAACATCCGCAAACCCGAGCACATCAAGGCTGTTGCATCCGAGGCTCGCGACCGCAAGATCTCGATCCGCATCGGCGTCAACGGAGGGTCGCTCGATCCATCGCTCTACGAGAAGTACGGCGGGATCAAACCCGAGGCCATGGTCGAGAGTGCTCAGCGGGAGATGGCCTACTTCCACGAGGTTGACTTCGACCTGATGAAGATCAGCGTGAAGGCCTCGAACGTGCCATTGATGGTCGAGGCCTACCGCCAGCTCAGCGAGGTCACCGACGTACCGCTGCACCTCGGGGTGACCGAGGCCGGGCCACCTCCAGCTGGATTGGTGAAGGCCACTGCCGGCATCTCCACACTGCTCATGGAGGGCATCGGCGACACGATCCGCTACTCACTGACCGCCGATCCCGTCGAGGAAGCCCGCGCCGGGCGGCAGTTGCTCGAGGCACTTGGCCTGCGCGAACGCAAGAACATCGATCTGATCGCCTGCCCCAGTTGCGGTCGTGCCGAGATCGACGTGATCGATGTGGCCAACCGGGCGATGAAGGCCTTCGGCGATCGCCAGATCCCGCTGCAGGTGGCGGTGATGGGCTGTGTGGTCAACGGTCCCGGCGAAGCTCGCGAAGCCGATCTCGGTATCGCTGCCGGCAACAAGCGCGGCCACCTGTTCGTCAAGGGTCGCAATGTCGCAGTCGTACCGGAGTCGGAGATGGTCGAGGCTTTGGTCGAGTGGGCCGAGTTCATCCACGAGCACGGAACCGAGGCGGCGATCGCTCGCGTCGACACGACGTTGGCTGAGCGCGAGGCAGCCAAAGACCGGGCCAAGCTGCTCGACGATCAGGGCGCCGATGTCAACCACGCCGACGAACGCATCGTCGAGATTCGTCGCGCGGTCGGTGAGCGCTGACGGCACCAGGCGATAGTGTCCGCGC
>JANOJI010000011.1:0-16399 GCA_031408175.1 Ilumatobacteraceae bacterium | reverse complement strand
TGCCGACCACGTTGGCCTCGGCCGAGCTCGACGAGCATGGTGCCGCCGGCTATCACTTCTACCTCGCCGAGACCGCGGCACCGAATCTGCACCCGCTACCGCTGCCCGACGGTGTCACCATCCTCCACGTCGGCACTCTCGGCATGGTCCTGCAGCCGATGGCGTCGACGCTGGAAGCGGTTGTCGGTGGCATCAGCGACGACGTGCTCGTGCTGCTCGACCCCAACTGCCGGCCACGGGTGACCGCCGACCGGGTCGGCTACATGGCGCGCGTCGAGCGCATGTTGCGACGCGCCGACGTGGTGAAGGTCAGCACCGATGATCTCCAGTTCATGGCACCCGATGCCCATTCGGACGGTGTGCGGATGCTGCTAGCGGATGGCGCCAGCCTGGTGCTGCACACCGATGGTGGCCGCGCTGTGCACGCCCACTGGGCAACCGACGAGGTGGAGGTGCCGGTGCCGTCGGTGGAGGTGGTCGACACGATCGGTGCGGGTGACGCGTTCGGAGGAGCGTTCGCGGCCTGGTGGGATCAGGCCGGCCTCGGGCGCGGCGACCTTGCCGATCGCGATGCAGTGGTCGCCGCGGTGGCCGCTGCGGTCGAGGTCGCCGCCGTCAGCTGTGCGCGTCTCGGTGCCCAGCCGCCCCGTCGCGCCGAACTCGGTAGCAAGTGGAGTCCCACCAGATCGTGATCGAGTTGTCGGTTGCCGAGGCGATCGATCGCGCCGCACTCCTGGCCGCAAGCAGCCGCGCAATGATCGGCATCTGCGGTTGTCCCGGCGCCGGCAAGTCGATGTTGTCCGCAGCGATCACGGCTGAGGTGCACTCGAGCGTGGTGGTGCCGATGGACGGGTTTCATCTCCTGAACGAAGATCTCGTGCGGCTCGGCAGGCGCGATCGAAAAGGTGCGCCCGACACGTTCGATGTCGACCGGTACATGGCGCTACTCGAACGCGTGCGGGCTCAGATCCCTGGCGAGGTGATCACCGCGCCGAGCTACGACCGCGCTGCGAGTGCTCCGGTTCCCGATGCCATCACAGTCGAATCCGACGTCGCATTGGTGATCACAGAAGGCAACTACCTCCTCCTCGAGCATCCGCCATGGAATGGCGTTCGGAGGCTGCTCGACGCGGTGTGGTTCGTCGACATCGACGACGCGGTCCGAGTGCCGAGGCTCATCTCTCGTCACATCGCTTTCGGGAAGTCGCCGGATGAGGCTCGCGAGTGGGTGATGCGGTCTGACGAAGCCAACGCAGCGTTGGTTGCGGCGAGTCGTGACCGGGCCGACGCTGTCGTGAGGCTGCCGTAGGGGCGCCTCAGCGCACGGGGCCCTGCGTCTGGTCGTTCACGTCGACCTGCGCGGCACCAGACATGATTGCGAGGACATCGGCGATGTTGGCGCTGCGCGGGGTGACCACGGCGACCCGCTTGCCGAATCGCTGGACATGAATTCGGTCGGCGACTGCGTACACGCGCTGCATGTTGTGTGAGACGAGCACCACCGGAAGCCCGCGCCCGCGCAGGTTCTCGATCAACTTGCGAACCTGCACGGATTCACGCGCGCCGAGGGCCGTCGTCGGCTCGTCGAGGATGATGACCTTACTGTCGAAGGCCTTTCGCTTGCGGATGCCGTTGTCCTCCAACATCTGCATGAGCTTGCCCCAGCCGCCGGGTTTGGGAGGCTCGCGATCCCGGAACAGATTGGACGCGATATCGAGCGCAGGCTGCACCGCCAGCGTCTGATGAATCGCGTTGACACCCGCGAGGCGGGCCTCGGTCGGGTTGCGGAACAGAAACGCCTGGCCGTGGAGACGCATGACACCCTCGTTGGGAGTCTCCACGCCCGACAGGCACTTGACGAGTGTTGACTTTCCGGCGCCGTTGTCGCCGACGACCGCGAGCACCTCCCCTGGGTACACCGCGAAGTCCACTCCATCGAGCGCGACGACGCGGCCGAAGGTCTTCACCAGGCCGTGGCATTCGAGCGCCGGCCTGATCGTGTTTGCGGTGTCGTTGGCCATGCCTAGTCGCAGTCGGGCGGACGTGGTGGCGCGTCGGCGATGAGTGCGGCGTTCAACTCTGCGCCGGCGAGGGCGATGATCGAATGCAGGCTGAGCCATGTGAGCAGTCCGATCACTGAGGCGAAGTCTCCATACACGGGAGATGCCTGGGCGATGGCGCGGCCGACGATGGCAACCCCGACCAACTGCAGCGCGGCGAACAACACGCCGCCGACGATCGCGCCGGGTGCAACGCTTCGCCACGACGGCCGGCGCGTACGCAGCCATCGGTAGCTCAACGCCAACACTCCGGCGTTGATCGTGATCGTGCCCATCAGCAGCAAGACCTTGCCGACGATCAGCAGACCGGTCACTGTTGCCAGGCTGGCCAGGATGGCTGCACCGATCTGAGCGCCTCCGATGTAGGCCATGCCGAAGAGCGCTCGCAGGCGGGTGATGAACAGGTTGGACCGATCGTCGAGAGCCGTTTCAGCGATGTCGTCGAGTGCGCCATGCACGGCCACGAAGGCCTTCATCCCACCCCACAGGCTGGCAAGCAGACCAATGATCAGCACCAGTGCGTTGCCGCGCAACTTTGATGGATCGGCGGCAATCTGCTCGCCGACAAACGGCAGTTGGGCCAGCGCCGAATCAACAATGTCGTCGCGCAACTTGGGCCGGCTCTGCAGCGCGAAGCCGAGCACGGTGGTGAACACCAACAACAGCGGGAAGACGGAGAGGAACCCGAAGTGAGCGATCAGCGCGGCGTTGCGGCCGGTGCGGTGTTTTCGGAAGCCTTCGATGGTCTGAACCGTGAGTGCTGCGGGCCGTGAGCGCTCGCGCAGGGCCCGAACCCTGGAGAACTCGGTCCAATTCACACAGTGAATGTAGGTGTTGAGCGAGATTTCTAAACCCATCACACCAAATCGATGTGTGGGGGCGACGTCAGGCATCGCCGATGACGAGGGCCTACCACTACGGTCGTGGCGTGCGACGCCTGGGTGTCAGCAGTATTGACCCCACTCGAGCGGTCGCGCTTGCGGCCATCGCTGCGATCATCGGCATTCAATTGATCTTCTACGGACTTCCGTTCGGCCTCTGGCTGCACGGGCTGGTGCTCGGCGGCCTGAACGCGATGATGGCCGTCGGGATGGCGCTGATCTACCGGGCGAACCGCGTCGTCAACTTCGCGCAGGCCGAACTTGGTACGGTGCCCACAGCATTCACGGCAGCATTCATCCTGTTCTGGGGCTGGCCATACCTGATTGGGTTGGTGACCGGGCTGGCGATGTCGATCATCGCCGGCGTTGTCATCGAATTTGCGCTGATCCGTCGCTTCCGCCATTCGCCTCGACTGGTGGTCACGGTCGCCACGCTCGGCATCACCCAACTGCTCGTCGTGATCGGCATCTTGATCCCGCGATGGTGGGGCCGCAATCTCGCCAGCGAGCGCATCGCTCCGCCGCTCGACTGGAAGCTCACCGTCGGACAGGTGATCCTCAACTCCAATCATCTGATCGCGTTGGTCGTTGCCCCGCTGATGATGGCCGGAGTCGCCTGGTTCCTGGCGCGGAGCCGCTACGGCGTCGCCATTCGAGCAAGTGCCGAGCGCGGTGATCGGGCGGCGATGCTCGGCATTCCCGTTGGCCGATTGAACACGCTCGTGTGGGCAATCGCCGCGGCGATGTCGTTCGTCGCGCTGTTCGTGCGCAGCGGAATCATCGGCGTGCCGCTGGGATATGCGGCGGGTTTCTCGGCGCTGCTGCAGTCGTTGGCGGCGCTGGTGATTGCTCGCCTCGAACGACTGCCAACGGTTGCCGTGGCCGCTGTCGCTCTCGGCCTGCTGGAATCCGGGGTTCGCTTCAACTCGGACACGCCGGCCGCCGCGTACCCGATCATGGCCGCCGTCATGTTCGTCGTGCTGCTCGTGCAACGAACAGGCCACATGCGTCGCGACACCGATGCCACCAGCACGTGGCGCGGCTCAGAGGAAGTGCGGCCACTGACGGTCGCCGAGCGCCGGCATCCAAAGGTACGCCTCGTGCGGTGGACCCTCATCGCGGTCGGGCTCGTGGTGGTGCTCGGCGCACCCATGGTTCTCAACGTCGACTACATCATCAAGTCCTCGGCAATCTTCGCGTTCGCGATCATCGGGCTCTCGATGGTGGTCCTCACGGGATGGGCCGGGCAGATTTCGCTCGGGCAGATGGCCATCGTCGGGATCGGTGCGGCAGTCAGCGCGACATGCACATCGAGATGGCACGTCGACCTGACGTTGGGGTTGTTGATCGGAGGTTTCGCCGGCGGCGTCGTCGCCTTTGCCGTCGGCGTGCCTGCGCTGCGACTGCGCGGGCTGTACCTAGCCGTCACCACATTCGCACTGGGGCTTGCCACCGAACAGTGGCTGCTCAGTGATCGATTCTTCGGTTGGTTTCCCCAGGCTGAGTCAAGGTTCGAACGGCCGCCGCTGTTCGGACAGATTCACCTCGACACTCCGATCCGCTACTACATGTACTCCTTGATCGTGCTGGTGCTGACCTTTCTGGCGACTCGCGGCATCCGTCGGTCACGTGCCGGTCGGGTGATCATCGCGGTGCGCGAGAACGAGCGCGCTGCTCAGAGCTATTCCATCCCGGCGGTACGTGCCAAGTTGACCGCGTTCGTGATCTCAGGCGTGTTGGCAGGCATTGGCGGCGCGCTGTTCGCTCATCTCAACCAGTCGTTCAGCGTCGCCAGTTACAGCACGGGCGAAAGCTTCAGCGTCTTCACCTCGGCCGTGATCGGCGGGCTCGGTTCGTTGGGTGGAGCGGTGCTCGGCGCGGTGTACCTGCGAGGCATTCGCTGGTTCATCACCTCGCAGGAGTGGCAGTTGCTGTCGACAGGTGGTGGTGTGTTGCTGGTGCTGTTGATACTTCCCGGCGGGCTCGGCGGCCTGTGGGTGACTGTGCGCGATGTCGTTGTGCGACTGCTGGTGCGCTCGTCTCGCCGACCGGCCGCTGATGTGCCTGCGACAGTTCCAGCGGAGCAGGCGCTCTGATGCGCAAGTTCCTCACGGCGTGTCGCCACCCCGGTGCCTGGCTGCGCGACGTCTGTGGAGGCGAGGCTGCGTTCCCGCTCGTCGTGCTGTTCGCGCTCAACGCAGTCGACGAACTCGATCGCACAGCCTTCGCGATTCTGCTGCCGAACATTCGTGACGAGTTCAACCTCGACAACACCAAGGTGCTCGGTCTCGTCGCGTTGGTCTCGGTCGCTGCACTTGCCCTGCAGGTGCCCATCGCTCAGTACGCCGACAGATCACGGCGAGTGCCGTTGGCAGTCGGTGGTGCGGTGGTGTGGGCTCTGTTCAGTGGTCTCACGGGCCTTGCAACCGGCGTGATCGTACTGAGCATTGCCCGCAGCGGAAGTGCCATCGGCAAGGCGGTGATCGACCCGACGCACAACTCACTGATCGCCGACTACTACCCGATCAACTCGCGCAGCAGGGTGTTCAGCACCCATCGAGCCGCCAACGCCGTTGGTTCATTCGTCGGTCCGTTGAGCGCCGGACTGCTGGCGTACGCATTCGGCTGGCGCGCACCCTTCCTCGTGTTCGTCATCCCGACGATGATCTTTGCCGTCATCGCACTTCGATTGCGCGAGCCGGTGCGCGGCCGATGGGAACGACAGGCGATGGGCGCCAGCGACGAGGTCGTGGGCACCGAGGAGACGGCGCCGTCGTTTGCCGAAAGCTGGCGGACGGTCCAGAAGATCGAGAGCCTCAAGCGGATCTGGTGGAGCCTGCCGTTTCTGGCGACGGCCCTGATCGGTTTCGTCGCGCTGGCATCGTTGTTGTACGAGCAGGAGTTCGGTCTCGACGACCGAGCCCGTGGGGTCGCCGCGGCGATCGCCGAACCGTTCCAACTCGTTGGCCTCGTGGTCGGGTCGCGAATCATCACTCGGCGATTCCTCAACGATATGCGTGGCCTGATCCGCTTTCTGGCCGGCGTCGCCATTGCGACGTCGGTCGCGGCAATCGCGTTTGCGGTCGCGCCCAACATCGTGGTCGCCGTGGCCGTCAACAGCGTGATCTCTGCATGCTTGGCCATGCTCGGCCCAGGGATTCTCGTCGCCCTGTCGTTGGCCATCCCGCCACGAGCGCGAGCCACAGGGTTCTCGGTGGCTTCCCTGTGGGTGATTCCCGGCTTGATCGTGTTGCCGATCATCGGGTGGATCTCCGGTCACGTCGGAATCCGGTGGGGCATGCTCGTGCTGGTCCCGCTCTTCATCATCGGCAGCTTCATCCTTGGCAGCGCAGGTTCGGTGATCGATGCCGACATCGCCCAGGTCTGGCGAGGGGCGGCGGCGCGTAGCGAGGCGCTGTACCAGCGTCGGCACGGGCAGAGCGATCTGCTACTGGTTCGCGGCGTCGACGCCGGGTACGACGGTCGCCAGGTGCTGTTCGGTGTCGAGATCGACATCAAGGAGGGCGAGATCGTTGCCCTGCTCGGTACGAACGGGGCGGGTAAGAGCACACTTCTGAAGGCAATCAGCGGAGTCGTCGAAGCCGACCGGGGTGCCGTCGTGCTCGACGGTCGCGACATCACCCACGCGCCACCAAACGAGATCGCCGCCCTCGGCATCAGCCAGATGCCCGGCGGGCAGGGCGTCTTTGGCTCGCTGACGGTCAGCGAAAACCTTCGCCTTGCCGGCTGGACACGCCGTCGGCATCACGACGTCGACGCAGCGATCGAGGAGGTGTTGACCATCTTCCCCGTGTTGCGCGAGCGGTACACGGCGTCGGCGGCAGATCTCAGTGGTGGTCAGCAGCAGATGCTCGCCCTCGGTATGGCGTTCATCTCCAAGCCACGCGTGCTCCTGATCGACGAGCTCTCGCTGGGGCTCGCGCCGGTGATCGTTGGGCAGTTGCTGCCTCTGGTTCGCCACTTGGCCGACGACGGAGTCGCTGTCATCCTGGTCGAGCAGAGCGTCAATGTTGCTCTCACACTCGCCGAGCGGGCCTACTTCATGGAGCGCGGCACGATCTGTTTCTCCGGCCCGACAGCTGATCTGCTGAACCGGCCCGACTTGCTGCGGTCGGTTTTCCTCACCGACATTGCCGTCTCGTCGGCGGTGCCGGCTATCGCAACGCCGGCCGACTCACCACCGACCGATCCGTTCGCACTGGAGGTCGCCGGCCTCAGTCGCTCGTTCGGCGGTAACCGTGCGGTCAACGACGTGTCGTTCTCCGTTGGCAAGGGCGAGATCGTCGGCATGATCGGGCCCAACGGCGCGGGCAAGACGACGCTGTTCGATCTCATCAGTGGATACGTCACGGCCGACGATGGTCGGGTGTTCCTCGACGGCCGCGACATCTCCACCGACTCGGCCACCGTGCGTGCCCGCCAAGGGCTTGGTCGAAGCTTCCAGGACGCTCGACTCTTCCCCGACATGACAGTGACCGAGGCGATGTCGGTCGCGCTGGAGCGTTGGACGACACAGCGCAGCGTGCTTGCCGCGGCACTGCGATTCCCGACCGTGTTCGACGACGAGGAACGAACAACGGCAAGGGTCCACGAACTGATCGAGGTGATGAACCTCGGCGCGTATCGCAACGCGTTCATCCGCGAGCTGTCGACTGGTACCCGTCGCATCGTCGATCTGGCCTGCCTCGTCGGCCACCGCCCAACCGTTGTACTGCTCGACGAGCCTTCCAGCGGTATTGCGCAACGAGAGGTCGAGGCGTTGGCGCCAGTTCTGCTGCGGCTGCGCGATGAGATGGGCGCCAGCTTGCTGGTGATCGAACACGATCTGCCGCTGATCTCTTCGATCGCCGATCGCCTGACCGCCCTCGATCAGGGTGAGGTCATCGCCAGTGGAACTCCGGCTGACGTCCTGACCCATCCCGACGTGGTAGAGAGCTATCTAGGGAACAACGCCGCGGCGCGACAGCGCTCCGGCCACAGGGGGTAGCTACATGCAGCCAGCGAGCTCGACGGGTGCCGATCGCAGCCGACAACTGCGCCGATGGGGCCCGATTGCCGGGATCGTGGTGTTGGTGGCCGTCATCGGGGGCCTCGTGCTCGTGACCCGCGACTCGGGTGACGATTCGACGACGGCAACGACGGACGGCCCCGCCCCCAGCACGACTGTGGCAGCGGCCACCTCGGCTGTGCCGAGCGAGTCGACGGCTCCGAGCACCGATACCGCCGCAGGCACCACGCTGCCGCCTGAGCTGACGTATCCACTGTCGTTCGCCGACGCCACCGAGCAGGGCATTGCCGACACCATCAATTGGGGCGAGCGGTGCAACACGACGACCGGACGGCTTGCCGTGCCCGACTACTTTGCAAGGCCGTGCTTCGCTCCGTTCGTCGGCGACAACGGCGGCGCCACAGCCACCGGAGTCACGGCCGACGAGATCACCATCGTCTACTACGAAGGGCAAGAGACCGACCCGATCATCGCCTACATCACCGATGCCGTACAGGTCGACGACACCAACGGCGACCAGTTCGCGACGATGCGAGAACTCATCCGCTACTACGGGACCTACTACGAGCTGTACGGACGCAAGGTCAACCTCATCACCTTCGAAGGCACCGGCAATGCCACCGACGAGGTCGCCGCTCGCGCCGACGCAGCGCGAATTGCGCTGGAGTACAAGCCCTTCGTGGTCTTCGGCGGCCCGGCGCTGACCAGTGCGTTCGCCGACGAGTTGGCGGCGAACAACGTGATCTGCATCGGCTGCACTCCAGGCCAGCCGCCCTTGTTCTACAGCGACCGAAGTCCGTACGTCTGGGGTCTCGACGGCAGTCCTCAGCAGAAGGAGTCGCACACGGTCGAGTTCCTGACGAAGCAGATCATCGGCAAGAACGCCAGCCATGGAGGCGACGATGTGAGAGACCAGCCCCGCACGCTTGGGCTGCTGTATCTCGAGAACAGTGGGGCGGCCAAGGAGCTCGCCGACAAGTTTGCGGCGGACATGGAAGCCGCGGGCTCGCCATTCGCGGAAGTCGTCGCGTATCAGCTCGACCCGACCACGATCCAGGCAACGGCGACACAGGTGATCACCCGAATGAAGGCTGCCGGCGTCACGACCATCGTGTTCAGCGGCGATCCCGTCGCACCCCGAGACTTCACCAAGGAAGCAACGGCACAGGAGTACTTCCCGGAGTGGGTCGTCTCCGCCAGCACACTGGTCGACGTCACCGCATTCGCGCGAACGTACGACCAGGAGCAATGGTCGCACGCGTTCGGCGTCACCCAACTCGCGGCCCGGACACCCTCGGATCAGATCGGTGCGTTCTACATCTACAAGTGGTTCAACGGCGTCGACCCTCCCGCAGACGGATCCATTGCCGTCTTCGCTCCGAACCCCGCACTCTTCTTCGCAGTCGTGCAGGGCGTAGGCCCCAACCTCACCCCTGACACATTCCACGACGCAGTGTTCGCGCTGCCGCCTACCGCCGACGCGCTTGCGATCAGCCAGCCATATCTCACGTACGGCGACAAGGGCTACTGGCCCGACGACGACTATCTCGGCGTCGACGATGCCACCGCGATCTGGTGGGACCCTGTCGCGACCGGCCCCGACGAGATCCGCAAGGAGGGCGTTGGCATGTACCAGTACGTCGACGCCGGTCAGCGGTACCTGCCAGGCGAGTGGCCGACCACCGACAAGATGTTCGACCCCGCCGGCGCCGTCGCCATCTACACCTCACCTCCACCCGGTGAGGCTCCCGGCGACTATCCAAGCCCCGCCGGCTGAGCTCCTTCCCGGGTCCCGTCCCCGCCCATCGGGTGCGAAACGTGCCGGCACAGGCGTGTTACCGCTCCCACGGGCGCGAAAGATGCCAGCTCAGGCGTTGTATCGCGCCCAATGGCGACCTTGCGGAGAGGTAGATTTTAGGGCGGGAGGCGCCAGTCGATGGGGGCCAGACCGGCGGCGCCGAGCACGGCGTTGGTACGGCTGAAGGGCTTGCTGCCGAAGAAGCCGTTGTACGCGCTGAGTGGTGATGGATGCGCCGACTCGATCACGGTGTGCCGCGACATGTCGATCAATGCCTTCTTCTTGCGGGCGTGCGCGCCCCACAAGATGAACACCACCGGGTGGGATTTGGCGTTGACGGTTCGCAGCACCTCGTCGGTGAAGATCTCCCACCCCTTGCCCTGATGCGACGCAGCGGCGCCAGACCGCACCGTGAGGCTGGTGTTGAGCATCAGCACACCCTGGCGTGCCCACGACTCGAGGTTGCCGTGCGCCGGTGTGTCGATGCCGAGATCGCTGCGCAGCTCGGTATAGATGTTGACGAGCGACGGCGGTAGTTGCACCCCGTCGCGCACCGAGAAGCACAGGCCGTGCGCTTGCTGCGGACCGTGGTATGGGTCCTGGCCCAGCAGCACGACGCGAGTCGTTTCATACGGCGTCAGGTGGAGGGCGGCGAAGACCTGATCCGGTGGCGGAAAGACGGTGTATCGGGCGCGTTCGGCTGCAACGAACTGCTGCAGATCGTTCCAATACGGCTTGTCGAGCTCCGCACGGAGTACTGGGTTCCAGTCGGTCTTCACCGACTGTCATTTGAGCAGATCGACTCAGTCGTTGTCGTTGCCACCGTTGCCATCGTTATCGCCGTCGGACGAGTCATCGCTGGTGGTGGTGTCGTTATCGTTGTCGTTGTCGTCGTGGGGCTCTTCGGAGATATCGGGATCCATGACGCCGTCGGACACTCTCACGGTGAGCTCCGACCGATGATTCTTCGACTTGAATGTCACTTCGACCTTGCTGCCCGACTTGCGATTCTCGTCGGTCTCGAACCCGGGGGCGGCGCTGACGCCGACGAGAGTGAGGCGGTCGCCGTCTTGGCGCACGGTGATGCTGCCGCCGACAGAGCTGAACGTCTGCGTGGCCAGTGAACCACCAGGTGCCGGAGTCGAGCGCGAGCCGCCCGAGCCGTTTGACGAGCTGGCGGCCTCTGTGCTTTCGGTCTCGGGCATCGACGTCTCGACGACTTCGGTGCTGGCTGTGGTGTCGGATGCCAATGCGACGGGCGCGGTGGTTTCGGCTGCGGTCGTCTCTGTGGTCGACGACTCGTCGTCCTCGGTTGTGGCGACGCTGAGCGTGACTTCGGCGCTGGTTTCAGACGACTTGCCCGGCACGATCGACTGGTTGCGCGGGCTCTGCACAGCTGCGACCGCGACTGTAGCGATGATGAGCGACATCGCTGCTCCGGTGGTCCAGGCCACTGCCCGGCGCCGTCGAGCTTGGCCGACACGACGCTGCCACGCTGCGAATGCCGCGTTGTCGTCTGGATAGGGGCCGCTCAGGCGACCCAGTTGCTGGCGCAGCTCGGGATCGTGGAACTCACTCATCCGAATGCACCTCCTCCCCGCTTGCTACCACGCTACGAAGTCGTGCGCGGCCCTGATGTAGGTATGACTTCACGGCGCCCTCGCTCACGTTGAGGGCGTCGGCCACTTCTGCGATCGACAACTCGTCGACATAGAACAACGCCATGGCAATGCGTTGCTGCTTGGGTAGTTGGGCCAGGATCATCGACAAGTCCGAGTCGAAGCCGTGCTGCTCGACCGGCTCGACCTGTGGCTCGCCGGCAAGGCGCTGCATTGCTTTGCCTTTGCGGGTCTGCCGACGATGATCGTCGTGCAGACGGTTGATGGCGACCCGACGGATCCAACCGACCGGATCGTCGTACTGCTGGATTCGGCGCCAGTGCATGTGGGCTTTCACGAAGGCTTCTTGCACAGCGTCGGCCGCGACCTCCTGGTCGCCGCAGGCCAATGTGAGCGCACGAACCAGCCGTCCATAATGCGCGCGAAACAGCGAGTCAACGGTCTCGACGACCTTGACTTCTGTGACCTCGTTCATCGTGGAAAGTGCATACGCCACAAATTTGACACGCCGCAAGTGTTACCGAGGTTTCGATCCGAACGAAGAATTCGCCGTTCTACCTGGGGGAATGTGGCGAGCTACGCTCGGACCATGGATGACATACTCGATGTCGATCTGCTGGCGTTCGAGCGCGGCACTTCCTCGCAGCGGGCGGCGGTCGTCGACGGCGTCCGCCGCAGTCTGGCAACCGGATTCGTGTACACCCGCCATGACCTGTCCGAAGACCTCCTCGACAGCGCCTACGGCCTGTTGGCCGAATTCTTCTCGATGCCGCAAGAGGTCAAGCAACACTTCATCGCCCCTGAAAGTCATGGTCAGACGGGGTATACGGGGCTGCTGGTCGAAACGGCGGCGTCGAGCGACGTGCCGGACTGGAAAGAGATGCTCAATTGGGGCAGAGAACTGCCGCCCGGTCATCCACTGCGTGTCCGATATCCGCATCGGTACGGTGCCCAGGTGCTTCCTGAGGCCGCAATTCCCGGCAGCCAGGAGCTGCTGAATCTGTTCCACGATCGGATCGAGGACACCCAGCGTCGCTTTTTGCGGGTGATCGCCGAGGCGATGGGGTGCCATGAGTCACTTTTCGACGAGATGACCCACAACGGGGCAACCCTCACCAGAGCCCTTCGCTATCCACCGATGCCGGAGTCGCCCGGGGGGTCCCATGTGTGGGCGGGCGAGCATGGCGACATCAACCTCATCACCGCCCTGCCCCGGGCCACGGCACCTGGATTGCAGGTGAAAGTTGGCGACGACTGGGTCGATGCTGTCGCACCAGAGGGCCAGGTGATCATCAACACGGGAATGATGCTCGAACGGTTGACCAACGGCATGCTGCCTACTGGTATCCATCGAGTCGTCGCCGCGCCGGGGTACAGCGGCGAGAGGTACAGCGTCGTGCAGTTTTGCCATCCGACACCGTGGACGCTGCTGACGCCACTGGCGAGTTGCATCACCGCCGAGCACCCCCAACAACATTCGGCCATGGTCAGCGCTGACGCGCTCGACATGGTGTTGTACGAGATCAATCTGATCGAGACGGCACGCCGAGTTGAGTGACACCCGCGACGTCGTCCTGGCGATCGACATCGGCGACACCAAGCTGGCCGCAGGCTTGATGACGATGAAGGGCGAGCTGCTCGATCGTGACGATGTCGACATCGATTTCGGGTTGAATGCCGACGGTCTGTTCGTCTCGCTCAACGGGATCGCCCAGGCCCAGCTCGATCGGGCCAGGACCCATCACAATGCCCGACCGGTTGCGGCCGGCGTCGGCTGTGCCGGGCCCGTGCGTCCCGATGTCGTCGCCGTGTCACCGATCCACATCGGTGCCTGGCGATCGTTTCCACTTCGGTCCAAGCTGGCATCGGCCACCACGCTCAACGTGTACGGCGATGTTGGTGCCAAAGCCCTGGCCCTGGCCGAAGGATGGCTCGGCGCGGCGATCGGTCGTCAAAACTTCTTGGCGATGGTGGTCGGCTCGACCGTCGAAGGCGGCATCGTGCTGAACGGTCAGCTGCTCGATGGTGCCACCGGGAACGCCGGATCGATCGGGCACACGATTGTCGAACCGAACGGCCGTCGCTGCGTGTGCGGCTCGCGTGGCTGCCTCGATGCGGAGGCGTCGGGACCGGCAATCGAAGCAATCACCGGTCGGTCGCATTCCGAGCCAACCTACGAGATCATGCAGCGAACGGGACGACTGGTCGGCCAGGCGGTGGCGACGACCTGCAATCTGCTCGACCTCGACCTCGCGGTGGTCGGAGGCTCGGTCGCCCTCGGATTCGGGGCGACGTTCTTCAACTCGGCCCAAGAGACGCTCGACGAGCACGCTCGGCTGTCGTTCAGTCGAAGTGCCAGGATCATTCCAGCCCGCCTCGGCGGCCGCGGCCCGCTGATTGGCGCAGGTGCGGTTGGGCTTCGAGGCCTTCGTCGCGCCGGTCGCCCTCGCGGGTGAACGCTTGTCCGTATCATTACGCGAATGACAAGAGTGCGCAGTGGCGACGCTTCGATGATCGACGATCGTCGCGGCAGTGGTGGTGGCGGCGGGTTTGGCCTGGGCGGTGGCGGAATTCCATTTCCGATGAAGGCCGGCGGTGGCGTGCTGGGCATCATCGTGCTGCTCGCCTCGCTGTTGCTGCCGAAGTTGCTCGGCAACAGTCCCACCGCGGCCGGCGTCCCGCAGCCGGTAGACAGGTCCAGCAGTAGCACCGCCGACACGTGCACCAGCGATCTCGAACAGGTCGTGTGCGGCGCAACTCTCGACGTGCAGACCTACTGGCAGGCCAACCTGCCGACCTACTTCGGCACCACGTACGAGATCACCAAGACGGTGTTCTTCACCGATGCCGTCAGCACGGGTTGCGGAAATGCGACTTCGCAGACCGGGCCCTTCTACTGCCCGCTCGACCACCTGGTGTACATCGACCTCGGGTTCTTGCAGGCGCTCGAGCAGCAGTTGGTCGGCGCACCAACCGACTTGGCGGAGCAGTACATCATCGCCCACGAGTACGGGCACCACGTGCAGAACCTGCTCGGCACCAACGATCAGGTGCAGCAGGCGCAGCAGAACGATCCGGGTCGCGCCAACCAGTATTCAGTGGCGATGGAGCTACAGGCCGATTGTTTCGCCGGCGTCTGGGTCGGCGATGCGGCCTCGCGTGGTCTGCTCGAAACACCCAACGAGATCAACGAGGCGCTCGCTGCGGCCGAGGGTGTTGGCGACGATCGCATCCAGGAAAAGATGCAGGGGCGCATCGACAAGGAGGCGTGGACTCACGGTTCGGCCGAGCAGCGTCAGTCCTGGTTCACGCGTGGTTACAACACCGGCGATCCCCGCCAGTGCGACACGTTCAGCGAGGTTCTGTAGGAAGCGCCGGCATGTTGCTGCCACCGAATTTGCGGTAGACCCACTCGGCTGGTCCGATCTTGAATCGCGACTGCCACAACGTTGCGGCCACGATTGCCACCAGCCAGAACGTACCGGCGAACGCCAGGGCCACGTCGAGTCCCGCTGGCTTGATGAAGTGCCAACGAGTGACCAGCGCGTTGAACACCAGTACATGGAGGACGTAGAGCGTCAGCGTCGTCCGTCCCGCCGTGGCGAGGGCTCGTGTCACGAAGGTCGAGCGTGTCGCGTTGGCGATCCAGCCGATGATGCAGAACGCAACGATCGACGACCCGAGCGCGCACACCGTGTAGTTGAGACTGCGACTGAACGGGTCCGTGGCAAGCAGGAGAGACCGCAGAGGCGTGTCTGCATACTGCTGGTTGGCGAGATAGGTACCGGCAACAAGCAGCATTCCGAACGCGACGAGTACTCGCCGCATGGCCGCACGTAACGGCAGGTAGCGACCGATCACCATGCCGGCGCACAGAAAGGCGAGCCAGGGCAGGAGGGGGTGCGTGCCGTTGACGAAGGTGTCGAAGAACAGACGACGCGGCGATCGGTACGGCCGCGATGCGTACCACCCCTCGAACAGCCACGTGGTGTCGCCGTCCGACTCGAACGCCCACCACTGAATCGCCGCCGCACCTATCGCGGCGACGCCGCCGATGACGATCAGCCACCGAGAGCGCAGCGTGAACAGCATCGCGCCGACAACGAAGAAGGCGCCGTAGAAGAACAAAATCGTTCCGTTCCAGATCCACTCGAGAAAGAAGCCAAAGCAATACAACAGGACTCCGCGGCGGATCAACGTCCAACGATCTGCGCTGCGTCGTAGACGATCGCCGCTGAGTCGGCCACGGTTGGTCAACAGGGTGATGCCCATGCCGGCAACCAGCACGAACGTTGCCGCAAACCGCGTCGATAGTGGACCGGTCCACGGATTGAAAAAGCGGTTGACGGCTGACTCGCCGATCGGGTCACCGAGATTGATGAGGTAGCCGCGGTAGTTCATCATCGCGACGCCGATCAGGGCGATTGCGCGAACAACGTCGAGGTCGATCACTCGATCGGCCGGCGCCGTGGTCATATCCACTCCAGCTCGTCGACCATCGTTGCGATCAACGGCCGCTGCACATCCACGCGATCACGGACCAGCGGACACGGGGCGCCGTCCGGAGCAAGGATCATGGATGTGTGCATGTGCGGTGGCTCGTGCATGGCCAACCGGTTACGGGCGAAGTGGAACGGACTGTCGCCGTTGGGGAGCGCGGCAACGCCGTGGGCCGAGCCGGCTCCGACCATCACGAGATGGCCGTCGGTTGCAACCTCGCCGAGGTGATAGCCGGCGCGTTCTCCGGCGCGCACCGGGTGCACGGCGACGACACCGGCGTGTAGATGCAAGAACGACTTGTCGCCGTGCCACAGCGTCGTGCCGAGCCGCAGGCGAAATTGTCGCTCGTGGTGGCGCACTCGAAGGTCGGTGTACGACTGTGGCTGCAGATGGCTGAGCCACAGTGTGCGCTGCGGCTCGAGATGCTCGAGCCAGGCGTCGATCTCGGCGAGCCGATCGGCGTCGGTTCCTGCCAATGGAAGGTGCAGCGCGTACCCGACGATGTCGAGACC
>JANOJI010000006.1:0-2173 GCA_031408175.1 Ilumatobacteraceae bacterium | reverse complement strand
GGACTCCTCGACGCCGACGCCCGTGTCGTTCGGCACCGATGCCCAGGCCAAGCGGTGGACCATCCGGGTGTCGGTCGCAACATTCGAAAACCATCAACAGATCAACTGGGAGTGGAGCGGAAACGGACTGGGCCTACAACTCGACGGCACCGCGAACATCAACACGGTCGTCGAGAACGGGCACACCTTCGTGCTCGCCGATCTGCCACGCGCCATTGCGACGACGGCACAACTGCAGGTCACGCGTGTCGGGCTCGACCCGGTGGTCGTACCGTTTGCCGACACCGACCCCGGCCTCGACCGCACCTTCGCCGCGTACGTCTTCACCGAAGCCACGCCATACACCGCGGCGATCATCGGCCCTGACGGTGCGGTGCTGGCCACCTGGCCCTCGTCGTGAAGACGGACCCATCGCTGGAAATCATCGAGATGATCGATGACGACGTCGATTACTTCGGCGATCGCACGCCGGGCAAAACGAGCCGCGATTCCAGTGAGCGCACGCGGTGGGCCGGTCCCGTCGCCGCGGCCGTGCTGCTGGCTGCCCTTGGCTACGGGGTGGTCAGCTCGGCGATCGAGTCGGACAACTCGTTGACCCCGCCGAACCCGGCATCGATCGATCCCGTGTTCTACGTCGCAGATCCGCCAACGGGATTCGCGATGTACCTGGCCGAACAACGAGATGAC
The DNA here is from genome assembly GCA_031408175.1 of Ilumatobacteraceae bacterium. GTDB lineage: Bacteria > Actinomycetota > Acidimicrobiia > Acidimicrobiales > Ilumatobacteraceae > JAENVT01. The sequence goes on along the minus strand of JANOJI010000006.1, from coordinate 1,486 downwards.
CCCGGAACCGCAGCCGATTTCTTGGCTCGGGCCCCCGCTGAGATGTGGGCGACGCCAGATGCAAACGCGACGACCGGAGCGTGGTTCGTCGTGTCGGTCGGCACCCACCATTCGACCGGGCGTAACTCGTACCGCGTCGTCGTCGACGGTACCGAGGTCGTCGTCGAACACGACCCGGAGACGCGCCAATCACGGCTGTCGTTCTCCAAGAACGGTTACGACTTGGAGATCACCGCACTGGGTTGGCTGGATCGACAACTGCTCAGACTTGTCAGATCGGTCAAGGTCGATGCGTCAGGGCTCGACTACACCAAGGCGTTCTTCGTCACCGATCACAAACGCATCCTGCAAGCGAACCCAGCATCCGCACTGGAGGGCTTGCCGGCGGCACGCGTCGGCTATTCCACGGGCTTGCCCACAGAACTGGCCGAGTATTTCACCATTACCGTTGCCGGCGACGACGTCGAGAGCCCGGCCACGGTGACGAAGTTCGCTTTGACCAACACGGCATCGACCGCTATCGGCAACCTGCCGGCCATTGTCGGGCAGTCGGCTTCAGATCCGACCGTGTCGATCGTCCAGTGGCGTGACGGCGCGCGCCTCATCACCTTGCGCGGAAACCTCTCGCTCGAACGGCTGGGGGCGATCGCCCAAATGGTGCACCCCAGCGCTGCCGACGATGTGCACCAACAACTCCGCGAGCAAGACCCACCGTCCGTTGCCTCGCGCCCCGACCGCGAAAACACCATCGTCTCAGGCATGCTCGGCGACCGCTCGACGTACGTCATCCAGGTTGATGCCTGGGTCCAACATGGTGTTGCGCTGGGCTACCTGTGGTGGATCGACGACATCGATGGCGGACTCGTGGCGCAGCCCAGCGTGACCGCTCGATCGCCGAGCATCGAGACCTTCGTCGATCACGGCAGAACGTATGTGATGGCCAAGGTGCCCCGGTCGATGAAAGGAGCGCAGCTGCACGTCAACCCCACGGGCCTGCCGTCGATCATCACGCCGTTGACCGAGGAGAGCCCGACGCTCGGCGATCTCTTTGCAGCCTCCGTGTTCCTGGAGCCGGTTCCATTCACTGCCCATATCACCGACGCTGACGGCACGACTGTTGCCTCGTGGCCGACGTTCTGACAGACCTCTACCGAGATCGATAGAGCAGCTCGACGCCGCCCCGCGCCGCGAGCTCGATCACCGCATGCAGCGGCAACCCGACCACGTTGCTGACACTGCCTTCGACGGTGCGCACCAACGCAGCACCCGCACCTTGCAATGCGTACGCGCCGGCCTTGTCGAGCGGCTCACCGGTCGACACGTACCAATCGATCGTCGCATCGTCGAGCACAACAAAGGTGACCAGCGTCGTGCACCGATCGATCTGTAATATGTAAGAATAATTTGATATTTATATGTGAATACATAAGGATAGGTAAAATAGTATTAAACATCACATGCCCAACTTTTTCCTATACACTAATTC
>JANOJI010000636.1:0-2706 GCA_031408175.1 Ilumatobacteraceae bacterium | reverse complement strand
CGACGAGGTCACCGACTACTTCAAAGGTGTCGAAGACATCCAGGATGCGATCCATCGGGTCAACACCGAAGCCGATGTCGTGTGGGTCGACGGGCACAGCGACTACGGCCACGCCTTCGAGGTGTTCTGGGAGCGCTACGGGAAGGACGTGGGCCCGAAGACCACCGTTCTGCTGCTGGGCGATGCGCGCAACAACTATCACGCCTCGCAGGCATGGGTCGTGAAAGAGATGCGCCAGAAGGCACGCCACGTGTACTGGCTGAATCCCGAGCCACGGAGCTACTGGAACACGGGCGACTCGATCGTCGGTGACTACGGCACCCACACCGACGGGGTATACGAGTGTCGCAACCTTCGCCAACTCGAGGCATTCGTCGAGAAGTTGGCCTGACAGATCAGGGGGTCGGGACTGGAACCGTGCCGACCGGAACCGTGTCGTCGGGTTCGATCACATTCGTCGGAATCTGGATCTCGATCGGCTCACCGGCAATGCCTGTGACGTCGATCGTGTAGCGGTAGGTCGCGGACGAGAACGGCCCGAGCTCTTGGGCAAGGGTCTTGGCAATGGAGTCCGCGATCGCGATGTCGGCGAACCGCAGCAGCCCGACATCGTCGAACCCGATCGTCACGGTGACCGGAGCGTCGGTCGGTGCCCTGAGCTCCGATCGTCCCGCAAGGATGGGCAGGGTCCGGCGAAACGTGTTCATATCCATCTCGTACGAGTAGGTAGTCGTCACTTCGGATTGCGTCGATGGCGTGTCGACCGCCGGCCGCACCATCGGTTTGAAGCCGGCCGTCGGTTCGACCGTGCGTACCTTTGACGGCATAGTGCGAAGTTCGAAGCCCATGAGGTCATCGATCATCGGGATGTAGTGCGGGTCGAGTTCTGTGCCGTAGTAGAACGGCTCGACCTTGTGCCGAGTCCATGGTTGGTTTTCTGCTTCGGAGACATATCGGTAGTCCTTCGTCACGATCTCGCTACGCGCCGCCGTGAATCCCCCGAATGGGAGCGCCTCGAGACCCGGAGCTACCTCGGTAGACGTGCGGGCCAGGGTGACCTTCTTCGACGCCCTCTGGGACTGACGATCGATCGAAACCTCAACGGTGGTGGTGGCGTCCACCATGCTTCCCTCGACGTTGAGGATCCCGCCCATGGTGATACGTAGCTCGGCAGCGGCGTAGCCGAAACGCGGTGTCAAGCTGGTTCGCTCGAGTCGACGATCCTCACGCTTGCCGGTGATTCGTTGCCCGAACTCAGACTTGCTGCCGGCGACGATCGCGGTGATCACGAGGCCCACCAACACAACGAATGCCAAGAACTTCAAGCCGCCGTGCCCTTTCTTCTTACGCGTCGTCACGGCGTCACCGCGGCGGTGATGGTCGTAGTCGTCGATTCATCGACAGCGTTGGCAGGCGCGACGATGTCGGGCGGCGCGTCCATGATCGAGTTCAGCTCGATGGTGTACCGATATGGATATTGATTGTCGACGTCGACTGTTGCCCGGTGCTCGAGCACCGCGTGATAGTCGAGATTGACATCGAGGTAGCGCACCAGCCATTGCTCGTCGAGGCTGATCGTCACCGCCACCGTGGCGTCGTCGGCAGCGTTGCCATCCAGAACCCGGAAGAGGTCGAAGAGGTGTGGGGCCGATTCGTAGAAGTCACCGAAGGTGAAGTTGTACGTATACGTCGTCACCGGAATCTCGTGACGAATCTCGTCGACCACCGAGACTGGTTGCTGGGCTCGCAGCGATGGGTCGATGACGTCTTGATACATGTAGATCTCGTTGCGGCTCAGCAGAGCCATCGTGTGCCAACCGGGCTCGTTGGGCATGCGGATCCATGCATCAGCCGCGGTCGCTCCTGGCCGATAGGACGACCTCGGATCGACCACGAGCTCGACGGTGGGCGACGTTGACTGCGGCGTGCCGATTGTTCCACCGATGACCGGTGCTTTCGCATAGTCGATCGTGAACTTCCCGGTACCCGAGACGAAGTTGATCTCGGCGCGCGAGGTTTGCCAGAAGTTCGTGGGCAATCCTTCGGCCATTCCGACGGTCTGTTCGATGACGGTGTACTCAGCGCCATCGAATGGCGGTTGCGGGAAGGCGTGCGTTGGTAGGGGATTGGTGTCGTACCCCGAACCCGTGAAGCGCTGGATGAAGGCGGTGTTGCGAAAAGCCAGGGCCAGGAGCAACGTCACGACAACGATCACAGCGAGCACGATGAGACGCCGGTGACCGCGCTGAGGTTGGGGTGCTGTCGAAGGCGTGCCGCCGTTGAGGTTCGGTGTCGTCGATGCTGCAAGCGTCGTTGCAACCTGGCTGGTGACTGGTGCCGAGACCTTCGGAACTGCCGCCGGCAGGTACGGCAGCACGGGAACGGCGTCGAGCGGCGGCGGTATCGCGTGGAGTGGCAACGTCAACGGTACGGGCCCGGTCGGAGACCTGCGGCCCGTCGGAGCGGGAAGACTCCGCGCCGCGGGTCGGTCAGTGATCTCGTCCGCTTGGCGCATGACTGTTCATCGGCCGGGCTTGCGACAATCTTGAAGAATCACCACCGGCGGCGGTCAGGGCGTCCCTGCGGGAACATCGATCGCTTCGGTTGGTACGGGAATGGCGAGCGTAGCGTTCACCGACGTGACATCCATCGTGTAGCTCGTCACCCACGTGGCATCGATACCGGTGCCCGGCTGCGGCGGATCGA
>JANOJI010000600.1:0-17293 GCA_031408175.1 Ilumatobacteraceae bacterium | reverse complement strand
CACGATGACCTCTTTTTACTCAATCGCTATGGGCCGCACTGGTCGGAGATCACCGAACGCGACATCTTGACGATCGACTTCGAGGGTCGCGTCGTCGATGGCGAAGGCGAGTGGGAAACCTCGGCGTTCATGATCCATCGCGGCTGCCACCAGGCCCGGCCGTCGGCTCGAGCCGTGTTCCATACGCACATGCCATTCGCCACAGCGCTCTCGCTGACGGTCGGCGGATTCGACAGCAAGCTCAGTCAGAACGCAATGCAGTTCCACAACCGCATCACCAGTCTGGCCTACGGCGGTCTCGTCGACGCGTCCGAGGAGGGTTGCCGATTCGGTGAGGTGATCGGCGACGAGATCACGGTCGTCCTGCTCGCCAATCACGGCGTGATGGTGATCGGCACCGACGTCGCCGACGCCTGGCAGAAGATGTACTTCTTCGAACGAGCGTGTCAGGTCCAGGTTCTGGCCCAGTCGACCGGCCAACCGCTGATCCGAGTCAGCGATGCCATCGCCGAGCACACTGCCGCCCAGTGGCTGAAGGAAGCGCCGAAGGCCGCCACTCAGTTCGCCGCAGTGCAGCGAATCGTCGACGGCACAGCAAGCCCACTTCACGCCTAGCCTGCGGGGGTGCCTGCAGCAGCCCCGCCTCCGTCGCTTGCAGCAATCGCAATTGGTGTCGAAGCCAGGCTGCGCACGGTGCTCGACGTGGAGACCAGTCGCTGGGCCGAGTTCGACGAGGACCTGCTCGGCCCGATGCAACACATCGCCCGGCTTGTCCTTGGCGGTGGCAAGCGCCTGCGTCCGTCGTTCTGCCACTGGGGGTTTGTCGGCGCCGGCGGGCGGGCTGACGATCAGCGGATCATCGACGCCGGTGCGGCCCTGGAGCTGATGCATGCGTTCGCCCTGTTCCATGACGACGTCATGGATGACGCCACCAGCCGGCGCGGCACGCCGACCACGCACACCGTGTTCGCCGAGAGTCATGCCGCAGCAGGATGGGCCGGCGAATCCCGTCGCTTCGGCGAAGGCGTCGCGATTCTCGTCGGCGACCTTGCCTTCGTGATGGCCGACCAACTTCTGCTGGATGCGCCACGCGACGCCTGGGTGATCTGGAACGAGCTGCGTACCGAGCTCAACATCGGTCAACTGCTCGACATCGTCGGCAGCGTGCGCGGCGATCGACGCCTCGACAAGGCCGAGCGGATCTGCCGGTACAAGAGCGGCAAGTACACCGTCGAACGACCGTTGCATCTCGGCGCCGTATTAGCCGCACCAGACCGGGCCGCCGAGCTGCTTCCAGCGCTGAGCGCCTATGGATTGCCCCTGGGTGACGCGTTTCAGATGCGCGACGACGTGATGGGCGCGTTCGGCGACGAGGCAGTCACCGGCAAACCGGTTGGTGGAGACTTGCGTGAAGGCAAGCCGACGCCGCTGCTCGCCCGCGCGGTCGAGGCCTCGACGCCAGCACAGCGTGTCGTGCTCGACGACGTCGGCGCACCCGATCTCGACGATGCCGACATCGCCAATATGCAGCAGGTGATCATCGACACCGGTGCCTTAGCGGCATTGGAGATGCAGATCGCGGCGCTCACCGGCGAGGCAATCGCGGCGATCGAACTCGCGCCGATCACGGCGCACAGCCGAACCGAGCTGATCGCCCTTGCCCAGTACGTCAGCTGGCGCAACGTCTAAACCTGATCACGACCCGCGACGTGGGATCTCGGCCGACTACGGGTCCGATCGCGCGGCCGGTGCACGGATCTCGGCGAGCAATGCCGACGCCTCGAGAACTTCGACCGCGATCTCGACAGCAGCGGCGCCGTCAGGCTGGGCCACCGACAGCCATGCCTCGCTGACCCGCATGCCTGTTGCCTGCTGCAGTGCGGCGACATAGCCCGACATCTGCGGTTGGTACCGCCGAGCGAGTTCAACCGGTGACGTGATGAGCGTGTCGGTCTTGAAGTCGACCAGCGTCAACGTGCCATCGGAGTTGGCGAAGACCGCGTCGACATAGCCCCACAGGGTGACCTCACCGAACTGGGCCCCGACGTACATCTCGCGGCGACAGTTGCTCGACGACTGCATCCGCGAGAACAGAGCGCCCTTCAGCAGCGACTGCACCATCATCTCGACGTCGCGGCGGCGATCGAGCACACCTTCGGCCTCGGCAGCGACGTCGACCAATGTCGGCAGTCCGCGCGTCGGGTCGTGCAGGGCAACCTGCTGCATCACCGCATGCACCGCACTGCCCTTGGCGGTGCCGAACCTGCCCCCTCGCCGGCTCGGACGATCGTTGGGACCTGGCTCTTTGCGATTGCCGGGATCCGTGGCCTCGTGGTCGTCGCTATCGGCTTGGCGTCGACCGACGGCAGCACCAAATCGCTCGCCTGGAGCGACGGCGTCGTCGTCGGTCTCGTCGTCGTCGCCTCCGAAGAGTGATCCCTGCACCAACGTGACGTCCGATGTCGGTCCGGCGGCATCGCCGAGCACCTTGGCCAGACCACTCGGCGTCCAGATGCGGCGGAGCTGACCAGTCGTCCGGTCCAGTTCGCCGGGCTCCTCGAGATGCGAACTCGTACCGACGCCATCCGGCCTGGCACACATTGGGGGGTAGGCGATGGGCATCTGCGGATCGGCGCACACCGAGAGAGCCACTGCGGCGCCGACAGTCACGGCGTCAACCAGTCGTCCGGCGGCACAGTTCCCCGCCTTGTGATGCATCGACACCACGAGATGATCCTTGGCCCGGGTGAACGCCACGTACAGCAATCGTGCCTCCTCGGCCCGCGAACGCAGCCGTTCGGTCGCAGCCATGTCACCGAGCCCGGAACTGGTCATCTTTCCGAGTCGCACGAGCGGCTTGCCACTCTGCCAATGCAGTCCCGTTGCCGAATTCGACGCATCCGCGCCACCAAGCCCGGCGACGATCGTGACCGGGAACTCCAGACCTTTGGCGCCGTGGATGGTCATGATCCGCAACGAGTCTTCACCTTCGTCGGTGCTCAGCTCGACGCGATCGACATCGTCAATTCGGCGATCCACCCAGGCTAGATACTCGGCCAACGTCCCACCGGTCGCGTCGCTCCAAGCACGAGCCTCGTCGATCACGTAGCGCACCCTGCGCCATGTCTCGCGGGCCACTTGTTCGCCTTCGTACAACGCAGAGGCGACGCCGCGCCAGCTGTCGTACAGCTCGGCAATCAGCTCTGCCGGCGTGCGCTCGTGTTTGCGTCGGCCAAATTGATCGATGGCCCGGAGGGCCTCGCCGACAATGCCGGGCTCGTTGGTGAAGACCCGAAAGTCCTTGGGGAAGCGCGCCGGATTGGTGTCGCTGCCATGCCGATACTGCATCAGTTCGCGGTCATCGATACCGAAGATCGAGGTGCGTAGGGCCGTGACGACTTTCAGCTGATTCGTCGGATCGTCGACGGCACGCAACACCCTCAAGAGCTCGTACACCTCGCGCGATCCGTAGATCAACGTGCCTCCCTCGACCCGGTACGGCACGCCGGTCTGCCGCAGGGTGTGCTCGAGTACACCCAGGCGAGTCCGGCTGCGAATCAGCACGGTGATATCGCTGAAGCTCGCCGGCCGATCACTCGGACCATCACCGACTCTCCACGGAACTGGCCCAATGACGGCTCGCTGCACGAGGGCGGCGATGTCTGCTGCCTCGGCGCGCGCCGTGTCTTCTGCCGTCTCGTGATCGAACTTCGTCCAACCCGGCATGCCCAACACCACGACGCCAGGTCCGTCGCCGGCGCCGTTTGCCGACCGCTGCGGATCCAGGTTCGTGTAGGCAACCTGATGGTCGCCCTGGGTCGGATCATCGACCTGCGCGAATCGACCGGACAGCACCGCATTGATCCATGAACACACATCGGCTCGCGTGCGACGGTTGACCGACAACTGCTGACTTGCTCCATCCACTGCCAACAGGCTCGAGAACAGTTCGACATCGGCGTGACGGAAACCGTAGATCGACTGCTTCGGATCCCCGACCGCGAACAGCGACGACGCTGCGCTGCCGGCAGTGCTCGACGTGAGCTCGGTGATGACGTCGAACTGCACCTGGTCGGTGTCTTGGAACTCGTCGACAAACAGATAGCGGTGGCGAGAGCGAACCTCGTCACGGACGTCGGGCCTGGTCTGCAGCAGGCGGCGTGACAACACCAGCAGGTCGTCGAATGACAACTCGCCGCGACCAATCCGGCCACGCGCTGCTCCGATCACGATCGGCGCGAGCGCTGCCATCAAGTGGCCGAGCGCCGGCTCGTAACGCGCGAACCGCAGCGTGGTCTCGAACGGAACCCACACTGCGCTCGTGCCGTGATGACGCTCGCCCAGTGCAGTTGCGGCGGCCGCAAGGGCAGGGATCGACTGCACGAACTCCAACGTCGTCCTGGCATCGGCAATCGCGACATCGACCTTCGCTCGCATCCGCGGCGTCGCCGACATGTAGCGACCGTCGACGACGATCTGATCGAGCATGCGCATGACGGCTGCATGGGCGACCGCGATCGACATCGGCTGCTGCCGCGGCGCATCTGCGAAGCGCAACCAGTCGTTGTCGATGGCCTTGACCAACTCGGGTAAGTACGGCATGGCCGTGTACGAGGCGACCACCATCAACGCATCCCCGATCGCCGGGTTCTTCAGGGCCAGGTTGTACAACGTCTGTACCGCGTGCTCGGCACGCTCATCGGCCATCGCACCCGACGTCAACTCGTCGGCGGTCGTGAACTTGGGAGGCAGTCCGGCCTCGATCGGGTATCGGCGCAGCAACGATTGACAGAAGCCATGGATCGTGCCGATGTACGCCTCATCGAGCGGCACTGTGTTGCCGAGCGCCTCCCGCAGGCGATGGGAGACCTCGCGGGCAGCCTTCTCGGTGAACGTGATCACGACGAGCTGATCCAATTGCACACCCGGGGTGCCCACCAACGCGGTGACACGCGCAACGAGGCTGGTGGTCTTGCCGCTGCCTGCACCGGCCGACACAGCCATCGAACTGCCCGGATCGGTCTCAACCCATGGAGGCAGCACGATTTCACGCATCGGGCTCGCCGTCCTGGGCAGCGAACAATCGAGCTCGTTCGGCCATCTCTTCGACTCCGAGTGAATCGACGCAGCACATCAGGCATCGACCGTTCGCGGGATGCGGCCTCGGAGTGAAACGTCCCTCGGCGATCTCCGCCAGCCAGCGCTGCACGTACGCCTCGAACTCGGCAATCAGTACGGCATCGAGCGGTACCGGTCGAGACGTTGCCTTGGCGTCGCGCACATGCAAGTAGCGGGCCGTCGCCGGGGGTGCCCCCACCCCTTCGTCGCCGGTCAGCAGTGCCCGATCGTGATCAGCAGCGCGCGCGTACAGTGGCAATTGCAGCCGGCGCCCATCGTCCAACACATTCCGCAGCGAGATGGCTGCGCTGGTCTTGAAGTCGGTGACACGCAAACCACCGTCGGGCATCAGGTCGACCCGGTCGATCTTGCCACCGAACGATGCCAGTCCGACCAGCACTCCGGAGAACGAGTGCTCGCATGCCACAGGCTGCGAACCCTCGGCCGCTTCCGCATCGAGCGTCGCCGCGATCGACCGCAGGATGTGAGCCCGCTCGGCACCCCATGCGGTGGCATGACCGAGTCGATGCTGGATCCCAATGGAGGCGGCCAGTTCATCGAGCACCTCGACCGCTCGTTGATGCATCGCCGAGAGATGGTCACCACGCAACCATGGCGGCCGCTGGTCAGGATCGAGGGCAAGCCATTCATTGGCGACGTGCTCGAACACCGCATGCACCAACACCCCTCGATCCGTCGCCTCGATCGAGATGATGGTCGCCGCATCAGTTTCTTCACTGACATGGAGCACGTACTGACCGAAATAGCCAAGACCACACGCGGCCTGTCGCTCGACTGCAGAGATCGACCACAGTTTTCCAGCAGACGCCAACGACGGATGCGGGCCGACATTGCCGTCGAACTCTGTCGGCTGCGGATCGAGCCGGGCGCGCAGCGCGTTGGCGCGCCGAGCGAGGCGCGGGGACGTGAGGTGCGGATCGGTGGTTCTCGCCAGCTGCTCCGATGTCGTCAGCACATCGCCGCCGAGCAGGCCTATTGCGTGTGACTCGTGGTGCTCGATCATCATGCCGGCGAGCAGTGGCGACGGATACACCTCGCCGCCGCGGCGTAGGTCGGTGCGGGCGAGCGTCGCCGTCACGAGTGCGTCGCTGCGCAAGAGAGCATTCCAACCGCGTTCCGAACGCGACACAGCGGCCCGCGGGCCTTCGATCACCGCTGCGGCGGCTTCGGGCAGGTCGCGACCGAGCAGGAGATCATCGGTGGTCGACGCCGGCAGCACACCTTCGTTGAGTCCGACGACAAACACACGAGTCGCGTCGATGCACACTGCGCCACCGATGTCGACGATCGACACTGCCCCCGCGGCATCGCCACGCCGACGAACGGATGTATCGAGCAGGGTGCCGATGACCTGACCCATTGCGGCCGGAGTGAAGGGAACAGCAATGCCGTGATGATCGAGCTCAGCAAGCCCGGAAACGATGCGCTCGACGTGATCGGCGGCATTGCGCTGCCACGCCGGACCTTCCGCCCACGCACGCTCGCGCCACGTCGCTACACCGATGTGGTCGCTCATGATCGCGCTCAGGGCCCTGGCCGCAGCCCCCCATGTCGTCGCACGGTGCACGCGCTGCGATTGGTTGCGGAGTCGTTCGACCAGTTTCAACAAGCGGTCGAGCGCCTCGGTTTCGGCGAGCTCGCGAGCCGTCGGTTCGGCATCGACATTGTCGCTCGGCCAGCGCTGCCGCCGCGCCACGTTCGCTGCAACCAGCGCATCACCGGCGCGGCTCCAATCCTCAGCAGACACGAGACCGAGCTTGCGGCACAGCGAAGTCCACTGTCCGACTCGTCGTGGAGCACCAAGCTCGCCGACGGGGTACAGAGGTGCCACCGACAACAAACGGAACACGTTGGGGCGATCCCACTCGCCGACGATGCCATCGACGACATGACGCAGTACTTGACCCGCAACAGAGCCGCGCAGGCGCTCGACCGCGCCGCCGGACCAGGCGATTCCGGCACGCTGCAATTCGTCGCGGACCGGACGGCGATAGGCAGGTGCGCCACACACCAGGGCGATGTCATCGGCGGGTACGCCGTCGTCGATCAGTCGAGCGCACTGGCGAACGGCGTGGCGCACCTCCTCGTCCGGGTCGGGACACGAGATCAGCCGAGGGGTCGCGACCGTCAGAGGGTCCGGCGATTCGCCACACCCGAAGGCGTGCTGCTGATGGACGAGGCTGAGGTCGTTGACTGCGGGCGCGACCGCGACGACACGACAGAGGGGTTGACCGGCAAGCCTTCTCAGGAACGGGATCTGCGCAGGATGAAACGTGTCGGTGACGACAAGGACAACGCGAATGCCAGCCAACGCCGACTGCTCGACTGTGTCGAGCGCAGCCAGGGTCGCGCTTTCGTCGCGCACGCCGAGCGCCACCAGGCAGCGTCGAGCACGAACGACCACATCGACCAGTGCAGCCCGGACCGATTTCGGGTCACCTGCGAGCGACTGCAACGCTGCGGGAACGACATGCGCGGCGCGCAACGACACGGCCATGTCGACAAGCGCATCGATGGTGGCCGGGTGTTCGCGCACGTCACGCAGTGCATCGGGGCAGTCGTCCCCGCTCAACACCGACGTAATGGCTGCCAACTGCAATTGGGTGGTGACGGCGCGCATCGTGCTGACCGACGAATCAACCAACTCCACCGCCAGGTCGATCGGCGTGAGGAAGCGGATGCCGGCGACGCCACCGGAGACCCGCGGCAGCAAGCGACGCAATGTGCCCGCCGTACCGCCAGGCGGCACGACGACGATGACTTCGGCCAGCCGATCATCTCCCTGTAACTCGACGATCGCCTGCGCTGTGCCTTCAGCGACGCTGCGGCCCGGACGCACCCAGCGTGCCGCCATCTATCGCCCGCCGGGTGTCGAGCCGTACCCAGCCGAGCCGTACACGGCAAGGGCATCGCCCATCGAGCAGGTCGTCACCCCGATTTCTTCGACCACGGCCGCCAGCCACGGCGGGCGCACCACTGCGGCGACCGAGATCGGCTCGTCGAGGCCCGAGGACTCGACGGCCATACGCACGAACAGCGTTGCATAGTCGGGCGGGCGAAGGTCGCGCGACAGCTCGAAGAGAGCGTACGGATCCGGTGGATGCGTGCTGGGCGACAAGGTGACGAAGCTCTGCGATGTCGGCCCGATGGCGCCGCCGGCCAACCCGGGCCCATCGCACAGCACCGCGCCGCGAACCTGTCGTGGCCGGGCGCCGGCCAGCATCAACGCAACGTAGGCGCCCAGACCCCGCCCCACCACCGTCGCCGTGCCGAGTTCGGCCAGAGCAACGTCGGCATCGGCCAGAACGATCTCGGCCGTATAGCCACCGCCCGACGGGATCGTTGAGCGGCCGTGACCGGTGAAGTCAAGCGCCACCACGGGTCCGGACCAGTGCTGGGCCCACTTCGGTGGTTCCGGCGGCGATGCCTCGCCGAGGCCGTGCAGCAGCAACAGGGGCGTGCCAGCACTGTCGCCAGCGCTGAGGCGATGTAACGCCAAGCCGATCTTGTTGTGACGAAGCATGGTGATGCTCATGCAGATCCCAAGAAGTCGAGAACCATGCCGGCGACCAGGTCGGGTTGTTCGATGTGCACGAAATGGCCGACACCGTCGAGTAACTCGACGCGGCCGCCATCGGGCAGGTATTGGGCGATGTTGTGCGGCAGGGTGCCCCATCCCATCTCTTCCAGCTCCGAAGCGAGCACGCCCAAGAAGGGCATGCCAAGGCCCGGCAGGCGGGTCACGGTCCATTCCGGCCGCCACGGGCCGAATCCTCCGAAGCGCATCGAGGCGTCGATCTTCCAACGCCATCCCTCGGAATCCTGTCGTGCCCCAACCGTCACGAGATGGCACAGCCACTCGAACGAGAGCCTTGGGTTCATCCGTCCCCGTCGTCGAGCGAGATCCTCGATCGTGCCCGGATAGCGGGCCAGTTCGGCGCTGCGTCGCCGGTGGTCGAGCCAGCCGGAGATCTCGCCGGCCACCATCCGGGTGCGTTCGTGATCGGCGACATCGGGCACCCGCCGCTTCGACGGCAGACCGTCGAGGTTGACCAGATGACTGAACCGGTATGGCTGGGCATCGGCCAACTGGATCATCAAGGACCCGCCCTTGCTGTGTCCGATCACCGGTGCCGGCAGCTGGGTCACCGCATCCATCACCGCCATCGCATCGCGGATGTCGGCATCCCAGCCATACAACGGGGCATGGTCGCTGTCGCCGTGACCTCGCTGATCCCACGCCACCACTCGCCACCCGGCTGCGGCCAACTTGGGCGCGAACACCTCATACGTGCGACTGAAGTCAAACCCGCCATGGACCAGAAACAGCGGCTGAGCAGCCTCGTTTCCCCATTCATGGATGGCCAGACCGAGCCCACCGACGTCGATCTTGTACTGCCGAACGGGCGCTACGGCACCTGGAAAGTCGCCCGACGACATGAAGCCAGCGTACGGCCCCGTGGAAGTCGGGCGCGAACCCGCATAGCATCACGTTCCGTGAGCGGGGGAAGGTTCGGGGTTCTGGTCCTAGTAGCGGCAATCTTGCCGGTAGCTGCTGCGGCGTGCAGCGACGATGGGCAGGCCGCGGCAACGTTGCCACCGATCGTCACGGTCTCGACGACCACGACGATCTTCATCACCACCACCACCGTGCGAGAGTTCTACATCGTCAAGCGTGGCGACACCTTGGGCAAGATTGCCAAGGCCTTCCAGGTACGCCTGGCCGACATCATGGCGATCAATGGCATCACCAATGCCGACGACATCCAAGCGGGTCAAGAACTGCAGATTCCCACCGGTGCTGTGGTGCACAACACACTGCCTACACCCGATACGGCACCAACGACCACGTAAGATTTGGGCATGAGCTTCTGGCCCACACAAGACCACTGGAGTGTGCAGATCCCGTTGCATACACCTCACCGACGCATGCCGGCGCTTGCCGAGACTGGCCAGGTGGTTCTGGCCGACGCCGACTTCGACGTTCCGGCCGACGAGTGGCTCGCTCTCGAGTACATGGACTGGAAGAGCGGCGGCGACACCAATTTCGCCCCGCTGGCCTCGGCCGATGGCGAACTCGATTGCCGTGGCTTCTGGGACAAGGGCAAGACCGACAAGGATGCGCTGTGGACGTCGAACGCCGCTTTGTCGCCGACGCTGCGAGCGTACGTCGATGCCGTTGGCGCCAACTTTGGCCGGGTCAGGGTCATCAAGCTCGAGCCACAGACCCGCGACCAGGCCATGTCGTCGCTGCACCGCGACGACAACAATCGCTTCAACCCCGACGACGAGGGTTGGGTCGTTCGCTCCTGGCTCGAACTCACCGACAATCCCGACAGCTACATGCTGCTGATGGACAACGGCCCGGACGGCTTGCCCGACCCCGACACCGAGGCTCGGGTGCCGCTGCACCTGGGGGCACGCTTCGTGGTCGACACCCAGCGGCTGTGGCACGTGGTCGTGCACAACGGCAACGCGCCGCGGTACGCATTGATCACCAGCTTCGAGACCAGCCCCACCCTCGAGCACTGGGTCGACGCCAACCTCCACGTCCCCGCCACCCGCTAGCCCCACCCGGTCGGGCGCGAAACCGGTACTCCCAGTACCGAAACCGCGCCCACAGGGCCGCTACGGGCGCGATACGAGTAGGCGGGCTTCCTGAATCGCGCCCAACCTGGTGGGGTGGCAGCGGGCTCTGGCTCGGGCTACAGGGCGCGGTGGGCGGCGGCCAGATCGGCGATGTCGGCCATGATCTTGGCGATCTGGAAGTTCTTCGGGGTGTAGATGGCAGCGACTCCGGCTGCGACGAGCATGGCTTGGTCGGCTTCGGGAATGATCCCGCCGACGATCACGGGGGCGTCGACACCCTCGTCGCGTAGCGATCTCACGATGGCCGGCACCAGTTCGAGATGCGAGCCGCTGAGGATCGACAGGCCGATCACATCGGGATCCTCGTCGCGGGCCGAGGCCACGATCTGCGCCGGGGTCAGGCGGATGCCGGAATACACCACTTCCATCCCGGCATCGCGGGCGGCAACGGCAATCTGTTCGGCGCCATTCGAGTGACCATCGAGGCCGGGCTTGGCGACCAGGAACCGCGGTGGCCCACCGGGCATCGCCTTCACACGCGCTGCGACAGCGGCCAGATCTCCACCGGGTCGGCCGATCGCAGCGGCGACGCCGGTCGGCGCCCGGTACTCGCCGAACACGCCGCGCAACGCTGTTGCCCACTCGCCAGTCGTTCCACCCGCCCTGGCCAGATCGATCGACGGACCCATGATGTTGGCCCCGTCGGCGGCAGCCGTCGTCAGAGCAGCCAGAGCCACGGCGACCGCTGTGGCATCGCGCCCGGCACGCCAGGCACGCACGTCGGCGATGGTTTCGGCCTCGACAGCCGGATCGACCGTCAAGATGTTGCCAGTGGTTTCCAGCGGCGACTCGGCTGTTTCGGTGAAGACGTTGACGCCGACGACCGGCAACTGGCCGGATTCGATCCGCCGGGTGCGCTCGACCATCGAGCCGACCAGCCTTCCTTTCAACTCGTCGATGGCTTCGAACGCACCACCGAGGTCCAGTACGTCGCCGAGTTCAGCCCATGCCGCGTCACGCAACTCGGTGGTGCGTGCCTCGACGACGACCGAGCCGTCGAAGATGTCGTCGTACTCCAACAGGTCGCTCTCGAACGCGAGTACCTGTTGCATTCGCAGCGACCACTGCTGGTCCCATGGACGCGGCAACCCCAATGCCTCGTTCCAAGCCGGCAGTTGGATCGAGCGTGCTCTGGCGCGCTTCGACAACGTGACCGCCAGCATCTCCAGCACGATGCGCTGCACGTTGTTCTCGGGCTGTGCTTCGGTGAGCCCCAGTGAGTTGACCTGTACTCCATATCGGAACCGGCGGGCTCGTTCGTCGGTCACGCCGTAGCGCTCGAGGCCGATGCGGTCCCACAGTTCGGCGAGCGCGCGCAGCTTGCAGACCTCCTCGACGAACCGGATGCCGGCATTGACGAAGAACGAGATCGAGCCGTACACCTGAGCAAACTGCTCGGGCTCGACCTGGCCCGAGTCGCGCACGGCATCGAGCACACCGATCGCCGTGGCCAGGGCATACGCGATCTCCTGCACCGGCGTTGCCCCGGCCTCTTGCAGGTGGTAGCTGCACACGTTGATCGGGTTCCACTTCGGTGCATGGTTCGTGCACCAGGCGACCATGTCGACGATCAACCGACGCGAGGCCGCCGGAGGGAAGATGTACGTGCCGCGCGACAGATACTCCTTGACGATGTCGTTTTGAGTCGTCCCGCGTAGTTGATCGGCCGCAACACCCTCCGTCTCGGCATTGGCCACGTACAGCGCAAGCATCCAGGCGGCCGTTGCGTTGATGGTCATCGACGTGTTCATCTCGGCCGGCGGGATGCCATCGAGCAACGTGCGCATGTGCCCCAGGTGGGCGACGGGTACTCCGACCTTGCCGACCTCACCGTGAGCCAGTGGATCGTCAGGGTCGTAGCCGGTCTGGGTCGGCAGATCGAACGCAATCGACAAGCCGGTTTGGCCCTTGGCCAAGTTCGCCCGGTACAGATCGTTCGATGCCCTGGCGGTCGAATGCCCCGAGTATGTCCGCATGAGCCACGGCTGGTCCCGGCTCGGTCGGGCAGCGGCTGGATCCGGCATCGTGCAAAGTGTTGCCGCTCTGTCGGCCATTTCGGTCGACGCCTGGAAATTTCTTCAAGAAAAGCTCAAGTTGACCACGCAGCGTTCCGATAGAACACCCAGCACGGTGCGAAGGGATCGGCGGAACTTTCTTAGCGGGCGGAGTCAATCGGTGGTGCAAGGGACGGCGGCGAACCCCGGCACAGCGATTGGGCGCCGGTGCCGGTGAGGCAACTCACCGGCACCGCAGCACCGCCGTCTACGGCATCGTCACCCCTAGGCAACCGCTTCGGCGAGTAACCCCAGGTACTCATGGCGGGGCACGTCGAGAGCCCCGATCGACGCCAAGTGTGGCGTTGTCCATTGCACGTCGAGCAACGTTGCCCCCGAATCCGTGAGCCAATCGACCAACGCCACGAGGGCGACCTTCGAGGCGTCCGAGGCGTCGCTGAACATCGACTCGCCGGCAAACAGCCTGGCGATGCTCACGCCGTAGAGGCCACCGACGAGGTGACCGTCGATGTACGTCTCGACGCTATGCGCCCAGCCGAGGTGGTGGAGCTCCTCGTACGCGTCGACGAACTGCGGAGTGATCCACCCATGCGGTCGATTCGGATCGCCGCACCGCTCCATCACCTCGCGGAATCGGGTATTGAAGCGAACCTCATAGCGTCGACAACTTCTGCGGAGTGACCGCGACACGATGAGGCCGTCGAGGGGAATCACGCCGCGTGGATCGGGCGACCACCATCCGAGCGTCTTCTTGCGCAATGGCATCGGAAAGATCCCACTGCGATACGCAGCCAACACTGTGCCGGGCTCGAGGTCGGCTCCGATTCCACACAAACCATTCTCGTCGGCGAGCTCGGGTGCGGGCAGCCGCCATCGGTTCGCCGCCGGCTCAATCGGTGGGCGACCCGTGTCCATCACAACAGTGTGGAGCACACCAGGCGCTCTCCCCCTTCTGCTGACTATGTGATGATCGCTAGCGCCGAGCGACAGATCGGTCGGTCGCCGAACTTTGTCGCTCCGGACATGTCCAGCATGTTGACAGCGACAAGCTTGCTAGCCGGTTGCGCAGTGTGCCCGCTCCGGATCGTCGACGCAAGCCTCGTGCCAAGCGCAGAACGATGAGTGTGTCGGTCGGGGTGGGTAGTCAGCTTCAGCGGCCGGGCCCGAGCGTCCGGCGCCTCCGTCTGCCAACGAGGAACCCGAGCGCGAAGATCGCTGCCGGACCGAGCAGTATCAGCCCCACGATCGCGCTCTCCTGGATGCCCACCCGCCCAGATTGCCCAGTGAGAATGGGTTTGTCCAGCGCAAGGGTTCGGTCGAGCGCGGAACAACGAGTGCCGATCTGTAGTTATTCCGGCACTACCTCGTTGCCACTCGGGGAAATCGCTAGCGGTTCCCGATTCACAATCGCACACTCCCTGGGGAGTCTTGAGAGCCCGGGACAGTGCGCGATCACTGGCAGTTATGGCGCGGTCAGACCGGGTTGTCCCGCTGGACATCTCCCATCGCCATCTGTCCGCGGCTGCCAAATGCCGCCCAAGCACCAACTCGACGAGGCTTGCGTCCCGTCGGTGCTTCGACGCAGCCAGTGTGAACCGCCTCGTCGTCGATCAGCACGACATCTTCGCCTTCTCGGACTTCGTCACGACAGATTCGACAAGTCGCCATGGGGGCCTCCTCTCCGATGTGTGCACCGTTCTCTCCAACGACGCAACTTGTCCACGGACAAAGGACCGAGATCGGCAGTTCTGGAGCGACTGTGCTTCGCTCACCGCTGGCGCCCGGTGTGCGCCGCGCCGCCACGCGGGGTTGTCACGCGCTGACCGTCTTCGCGACGGTGGCGCCGCGACCACGTTCGTAGAGTTCGGTCGTCCGAGAGGGCGCCGGCGCCGAGCATCAGGCAGTTCTGGGCGGGTTGTCGTCAACGAGTCACCGGTTTCCAACCGGGCACGCCCAGAACGCTACGTAGGGTTCTGGGGCTGCCCGGTTCCTTCCGCCATGCCTTCGCGCAGTCGCCGAGAGACGTCCGGGACAGTGCGCGATCACTGGCAGTTATGGCGCTGCCGTTCCCGCGATGGATCAGACGCCGTGCCCAATACGAATAGTGTTTCCGCTTGGGTCAGTGAGAGTGAACTCGCGCATGCCCCAAGGCATGTCGTCTATGGGCGAGACGGGGAGTCCCGCTGCCAGGAGACGTGTGTGCCATCGGTCTGGATCGTCGGTGATGATGTAGCAGCCTGCGCCGTTGTTTGCAGGATCGATTCCTTCGTTGAGGTCGAGATCGAACACGCTGGCATCGGCATATCGGACGAACGCAAATCCGCTGTCGTAAGCGTCCACGTCGAAGCCCGCCTTGTCGTAGAACGTGATCGCCTCGGGCATCACCTTCACCGGCAAGGTCGGAGTTACGTCCAACATCCCGGCGCGTTGTCGAAGCCATCCGATGCACTCGCGACAGATCTTGATGTCGTTACTGCAGTGGAGCGCGGCCAGTGTTTCGAGGTCACGGTCCATGCCGCAGCACGAGCAGGTCGTGGTGGTCAATGTCTCGGGTCGCCCATGTTGGCATCATCGCTCTTCGCGGAAGACACCGCGAGCAGCTCACGCAACTGCGCCTCGGTAGGCGCTCCGGCAAGGCCGTTGTCGGTCCGATACACGCGGCATGACAAGCCAACCGGTTCGTCACCGGTAGCGAATACATCGTGGTCATCGATCAGCACGGTGGGCGACCCGCGGAACTGCAATCGTTCGGCGTCCTCGGCAGTCTTGACGCTACGACGATCGAAATCGAAGCCCATTTCACTCTGGAGCGACGCAAGCAGCGCGTCGGTGTCTTGCCAGTTCGGGCAATCGTCGAAGTACAGCAACGTCACCTTCATGACCCGCTCCTCTGGCCGGTCGTGAGGTGCCCGTTCCGCCGCGGCGGTGCAAGCCACATCCGGAGTGCAGCACGGCGGTTTCCTAACGGCATGTATCTCTCATTTGAGCGTCAGCTTGTCCGCCGAAGCTGGTACTCGAGTGACCACTCGTCGGCTGTCCGCGAAAGCATCGATCAAAGCTCTCTTGTCATCCGCGTGCTCGGCGACGCCTAGCGTTCGCCCGATCTCGTCCCACGACCTACCGGCGGTGTGTACGCCCTGAATCGCTTCGGCGACCGCCTTTTCGAGTGCCACCGAAGCACGGCAGGACTCGCGGACCGCCACCAGCGCGTTTCCCTCCCAGCCCCCCTTCGTTCGAACGCGGAGTCCGGCGATCCGGACCCGTGGCGTCGATGTTGGCATTCGTGGCCTCCTGTCTCGCTGAGCACAGAATGCGTCGGTCCGGCGCGCCGGCGCAAGAGCGATCACGCGCACAGAACCCTAGCGCCAGGGCCACCGATCGGGTCTTGCGGTAGTGACCGAAATCATCGCGGACCCGCTATGCGCTCGGCTCAGGCGAAGTTCACCGTTGATGCATCGGGCGAACGACTTCCTAGCAAGTTGCGAGTGCATTGGCCCACGAGGAGGACGGCCGGCTCGATCGCCGAAAGACGGGCCGAATGACAGGATGTGTCCATGACTCCTCGACCCTCGGCAGCGCGGCGCCTCCTGCTCGCGATGCCCAAAGCGGAATTGCATCTTCACCTCGACGGCTGCCTCCGACCGGTCACTGCAATCGAGCTAGCTATGGAGCGAGGCATCGACGCGCCGCGGACGTTCATGGAGATGTTCGACGCCCTCGTGGCATCCCCCAGGACTGGTTCTCAGGCCGAACTGCTCCGGTATTTCGATTTGCCCATCGCCTTGATGCAAGACGTCGAGGCGCTTACTCGGATCACTACTGAGCTGGTGGAGGACAAGGCCGCCGATCGGGTCGCGTACATGGAGATCAAGTGGGCGCCCGCGCTGCATCTCGAGCTTGGGTTGTCACTCGATGAAGTGGTCAATGCGGTGGCATCGGCGGCCGCGGAGGCGGCCCACCGGGTTGGGGTTGTTGTCACTCTCACCGTGGTTGCCCTACGGTCCGACACCCCGCATTTCAACGAACGAGTAGCCGAGTCTGCGGTGAGACATCGAAGCGTTGGCGTGACGGGATTCGATCTTGCCGGTGCGGAGGAGAAGTTCCCCGACCCGGTCTTGCACGCAGCTGCGTTTGAGCTGGCCCGGGATGGTGGGCTGGGGCTGACGGTCCATGTTGGTGAACTGGCTGACAGCTGTGCGCTGGTTCGCCGTGCGCTTGAGCTGTCTCCGCAACGAATTGCCCATGGGGCAACCGTCGCGAGTGATCCTGGTTTGATGGATGAGCTAGTCACACGCGGCATCACACTCGACCTATGTCCTACCAGCAACGTCCAGGCGGGAACCGTGTCAGGGGGTGTCTAATGGTTTGTGTAAGCGGTCGGGTCCTCACCCGATTGGAGAACACTTATGACTATGACGAAGTCCGATCCGGAGCGCGAGGAGCGTCGCCGGCAGCAGAAAGAGATCGCTGACTCGTTGAAGGAGTCGGGC
>JANOJI010000625.1:0-1556 GCA_031408175.1 Ilumatobacteraceae bacterium | reverse complement strand
ACAGGCGTCTGGGCTACGTGGCAGCAAGCGATCGTCGCGAGGTAAGGACCCATGATGAGATAGCAGGGTGGGTCATCCGCTCCCGTGTGGACGAAGCCGGATACGAGCCGAACCGTGCGGGTTTAGCCTGAAATATGATGACGACGATCGCTGCCGTCGACGGTTCCTGCATCGGAAACCCTGGCCCCGGCGGCTGGGCTTGGGTGACCGGGGATGGCAGGGAAGGGTCAGCCGCTGCACGCAATACGACGAACAATCGCATCGAGCTCCGCTCGGCGCTCGAGCTTCTCAGGTCCATCCCCTCCGGTCCGCTTCTGGTGCAGAGCGACAGCGCCAATGTCATCAGAGTGTTCACGCGCTGGCTGGAGAACTGGCGGACAAATGGATACCGCAACAATTCGAAGAAGCCAATGGAGAACCGGGACCTGATCGAGGACATCGACGCGCTCCTGCGCGGGCGCAACGTGGCATGGGAGAAAGTTCCGGCCCACGCAGGACATCAGCTGAACGAACGCGCCAACGCGCTCGCCAACGCCGCACCGCGCCGAACGGTTACAGGCCGCGCTCGAAGGCGACCGCGAGATCGATCTGACTGACGGATCGTGACTACGAGGCCGAGAACCGACCCGGGTTTCGTGATGAGCACACAAAACACGGGGCGCATTTTTGGGGCCGGTGCCGCAACCACTGACGAGCACAAACGCATCTGATCGCCCTCGCTCCGGCGGTTGCGGACGACGGCAGTCCGGTGGGTGTCCCCGCGATAATCGGATACCCGTCGGCGTGGGCGCTGAACGTACCGGCGAGTCCTCCCCTGGAACCTCGAGCATTCAGCCCGACCGCCAGCTGATCGCCGGCGGCTTGACGCGGGCGCAGCGGGGGCCGCCGCGCTCGTCGGCCAGGGACAATGACGCAACGAGCACGCCATCGAAGCGTGCCGCAGCCGCGAGCAGTTCGGGCTCGATGTCTCCGATCATCAACTTGGCGCGGCGGAACCTCGCGAACGAGCCACCCGCACCGACCTCGCCCCACGTGAGGTAGAAGAACCGCTCGCCCTTCTTGCCAAACACGCCCGGCCCGCGCAGGTCCACCACCCCACCGTCCGCGACGACGGTGCGCACGTCGATCTCCCAGCGCGCGCTGACAGCGTCGCCTCGCACCAGGCCGACGGGATGCTCGCCGATCTGGACGGCGACGTGCACGTTGTGCAGCAGCAAGCCCTCCGACACGAACTCGGCGCCCGGTAAATCGTGACCCTCGATGACGATTCGCATCACGTGCCATTCTGGCGCAAGTCGCCACCTGTCGCGGGGTCTCGCCACGCCCGTAGCCGGCGTTTGGGGGCGCACGGGTGCAGGGGCGGCCGCGCAACAACGGAGGCAGATCGTGGCTTCACGAAGCTGCTGTCCTGCCGTTCGCGTCGTTAGTCCTCGATGACGTCGAGGCCTTGCTCTCGGAGCCGAGCGATGTTGTCGAGCATCCCCCGCAGTACGTCGGGGTATGGCCCTCCCAGGCCTGCACTTCGTTGATCACGCGCATCGGCAGGCGGGTTCGGT
>JANOJI010000598.1:0-3552 GCA_031408175.1 Ilumatobacteraceae bacterium | reverse complement strand
CTCCGTGCCGACGAGCTCCGGCGTGATGCGATTGGCCAGGGCCTTGCCCAGCTCGACTCCCCATTGATCGAAACTGTTGACGTCCCACACGCAGCCCTGCACGAACACGATGTGCTCGTACAAGGCGATCAGCTGGCCGAGCACGTTCGGGGTCAGGCGCGGGGCGAGGATCGCCGTGCTCGGCCGATTGCCGGGGAACACGCGATGCGCCTGCTGGTGGGCGGGGATGCCCTCGGCAATCACTTCGTCGAGCGTCTTGCCGAAGGCCAGCGCCTCGCCCTGGGCGAACAGGTTGGCCATCAGCAGATCGTGTTGTTCGAGCAGCGGGTGGTTGGGCTGGGCGAAGCCGATGAAGTCGATCGGCACGAGCCGCGTGCCCTGGTGCAGCAACTGGTAGAAGGCGTGCTGACCGTTGGTGCCCGGCTCGCCCCACACGATCTGCCCGGTGGTCGTCGACACGCCCTCGCCATCGAGGCGCACGCTCTTGCCATTGGACTCCATGTCGAGTTGCTGCAGGTAGGCGGGAAACCGTCGCAGCTCATGGGCGTACGGCAGCACGGCCTTGGTCTCGGCGTCAAGGACGTTGGCGTACCAGATCCCCAGCATCGCCATGACCACCGGGGCATTGAGGTGCAGGGGTGCTTCGACGAAGTGCCGGTCGATGGTGTGGAATCCGTCGAGGAACTGTCGGAATCGAGCAGGCCCGATCGACAGCGCCAACGACAGCCCGATGGCCGAATCGACCGAGTACCGCCCACCCACCCAGTCCCAGAAGCCGAACATGTTCGCCGTGTCGATTCCGAACGCGGCAACCTCGAAGGCATTGGTGCTGACCGCGACGAAGTGCTTGCTGACGGCGGCTTCGCCGAGCGCGGCCACGAGCCAGTGCCGGGCCTGACCGGCATTGGTCAGCGTCTCGACGGTGGTAAAGGTCTTGGAGCTGACGATGAACAGTGTCGTCGCCGGATCGAGATCGGCAAGGTTGCGAGTGATGTCGGCGCCATCGACGTTGCTGACATACCGGCAACGCAGGTTGTGGTCACCGAACGCCTCGGTCGCCAAGAATGCCATCGCCGGACCGAGATCGCTGCCGCCGATCCCGATGTTGACGACGGTCTGCATCGTCTCACCGGTCGCCCCGCGCCACGCCCCGCTGCGCACGCGATCCGCGAACGTGGTGATCCGTCCGAGCACGTCGTGCACATCGGGAACGACGTTGTGATCCTCGAGCATCACCACCGCGTCGCGTGGCGCACGTAGGGCCGTGTGCAACACGGCTCGTCGCTCTGTGACGTTGATGGCTTCGCCGGCGAACATCGCCAAACGCCGCGCTTCGACGCCGGCAGTGCTGGCAACCGCCAGCAGCCTGCGCATGACGTCGTCGTCGATCAGGTGCTTTGAGTAGTCGATCAGGAGGTCCCCGGCCTGCAGGCGATAGCGCGCCGATCGATGTGGATCGTTGGCGAACAAGGTACGCAGGTGCGCCGGCGGAGCCGTCGACTGCAGTGCTGACCAGGCGGGTGTCGTCGTGATGTCCATCGTGGCCAGACGCTAATGGGCGTGGTAGGGCAGCCGCGCTGCCGCTGCGGTGTCGAGAACGACCGTGGTGTTGCCACGACCAATGCGATCCACCGGCAGCGCGTGATCATGGAGCAGCCATCGTTCGATGATCCGCGCCTTGGCCGCACCGGTGGCCAGCACCAGCCGACGACGGGCGGCGTTGACGACGGGAAGGGTCAGCGTCATGCGCACCCTGCCTTGGTACTCCCCCGACAGTGCGACCATCCCGTTGTCGTTGATGACAGGATCGCCGGGCGGCCACGATGCCGTGTGGCCATCGTCGCCCACACCGAGGTGGACGATGTCGAGCCGATCGGGCAGCAGCGCCGCGTACTGATGCATCGCCACCTCGAGGTCTGACGCGGTGACGGGCATCAGCCGGATCGAGGGTCGATGCGACCGCAGGACGTCGAGCAATGTTGCGTTGCGGTCGGGGTCACCATCGGGCACGACGCGTTCGTCGACCTGGAAGATGGTCGTCGCCGACCAGGGCACCGGTAGGTCGGCCAGTTGGGCCAGCATCAGTGCCGGGGTCGACCCACCGCTGAGTGCGATCGTCGCGGTGCCTCGTCGCGAGACGGCGTTGCGCAACTGTCGGGCGATCCACACCGCAGCTTCGCCGGCGGCCGTGTGCGGATCGGGTGCGACGACGATGTCCATCGACACTCAGTGCCGCAGCGTGATGACGCGGGTCAGGAACTCGACGACGGCCGTGGCGAACGCGTCGTTGTGATCGCCCGCCACCATGTGATGAGCATCGCCGATGTCGGCGAACTCGGCGTGCGGCACCAGCAACAAGAACTCGACGGCTGTGTCGAGACTCAGGACATCGCTGCGTTCACCGCGGACGAGCAGCACGGGTAGCTGCAGGCGCCGGGCGTGGGTGGCGAAGATGTCGAAGTCGACGCTGGAACGCGGCCGGTTGCCGGCCATGAACTGCGGGTCCCAGTGCCATCGAAAGCGACCGTCGTCGCCCTGGCGCAAGTTGCGAGCGAGCCCGTCGCTGCTCGCCGGTCTCGGCCGGTGCGGAAGGTATTCGGCCACGGCATCGGCGGCCTCGTCGACGGTGGCGAAGCCGTGCGGATTGCCGCGCATGAAGCTGACGATGCGCTCGACACCCTCGGCCTCGCTGCGATGGGCGATATCGACCAGTACCAGGCATGACCCGGCGGCCGGCTGGTGGTTGGCGGCTCGCGTACCTTCGGTCCACAGCGCGGCGAGTCCCCCCATCGAGGCTCCGACGATGGCCGGGCGGTCGAGCTGGCGACACCAGGCCTCGACGTCGGCCATCTGCGCAGTCAACGAGTAGTCGCCGAGCGGGTCCCAGCCCGACTCGCCGTGGCCGCGAAGGTCGGCGTTGACCGCGTAGAAGCCTGCGGTGCCGAGCACGTGCGCAGTGGTACCCCACGAATGCCGTGTCTGGCCTCCCCCGTGCAGCAACAGCACTGCTGGATGGTCGGGATCGCCGTGCGCGTCGGCGACCAACTCGACATCGTTGGCACCTACGCACGTTCGTCTCTGCACCGACGGGTGCGGTCCCTGACCTGTCACTCGACCCCTTTCAGTGGCGGCGCCAGCTCGTACTCTACGAACCGTGCTGAACGCTGCCGCAGTCAACGCCCTTCGCGACCGAATTCAAGCCGAGATCGACGGTGGCCACTCGCTGGCCGCGCAGTTCGCGATCGGGATGCATGGGGAGATCGTCGCCGAAGCATCGTTCGGCTCGGCCCAGCCCGAGTCGCGATTCGTGATCTTCTCGGCGACCAAGACGCTGGTCGCCATGGCGTTGCTGCCATACCTGGCCGACGGCAGTGTCGAGTTGACCGCGCCTGTGGCCAGATACCTGCCCGGCTTTGCGGACAATGGGAAGCAGGGTGTCACCGTGCTGCAACTGTTGACGATGCAGGGCGGGTTCCCGCAGGCGCTCATCGGCCCGGACTGCTGGGGTACCAGCGAAGGACGCCGCCGACAATTCTCGGAATGGACATTGGC